>NZ_CALLJH010000035.1:0-114477 GCF_938091255.1 uncultured Chloroflexus sp. | reverse complement strand
ACCACCGTCCGCGTGTTTCAGTGCTCTACCGTGAGCCGAAATTATTGAAATGGCGATGGCTGAGATATATTTAACCCCATCCTTCCGGGTTTCAGTGCTCTACCGTGAGCCGAAATTATTGAAATGTCGATGCGGTGACGGTGCCGGCGCCGTTGCCCGAGGTTTCAGTGCTCTACCGTGAGCCGAAATTATTGAAATGTAGAGTGACCAGACCTTCATGACGTTGTACTCTACCGCGTTTCAGTGCTCTACCGTGAGCCGAAATTATTGAAATCGAACCTCTCTTTCTCTGACCTACCGCTGTGATCACCCTCGCGACTTTTAATCAACGCTTCAGAAACGTTTCTGTGCAGCTAGTATACACCGCTCTTTGCCCCCTTGCAAGCTACGTTTGCCTGTAGTACCGCAACTTGCACCTTGTAGGAAAAGACTATCGAGTTGCGAACGGCTTTGATCACTTTCTGAAGGCGCTCATTGACGATTGCACCTTCAGCGGCTACGTGCGTTTTAGCGCTTTACCGTGAGCTAAAATCATTGAAAGTCGCTATGCTTCGGAGATGAGTTTGCAATCGTTCTAACCCAAGAGCGTGAGTGGATGCTCCTTTCTATGCAAGAAAGATTCGGTTAGTCTCCGCCCCGACGTAAGGAGTTGCGAGTGAGACGTTTATAGAGCCGGTTTTAGCGCTATGCTCATACGACGTCGTTACAAAAGCGGCGAAATTCGCAGTTGACACAGAGCGCTCGACTACTAGGTGGCGGTGGAAGTGTCTCGGTGAGAATAGCACGCTGGATGGCAGTGATTGCTTCACGCACATTTTGGCGTAGTTGCGGACTGATCACGACTTTTTCCGCTCTGCGTAAGGGGATGTGATATATCCATCCTGTTTCTACCGGTAATCCCCACACTTCTTCAATCAGAAGTGCATATGCGCCAACTTGTAGTTTAAAGTGTGGCCCCGCCGCTTGCTCGCTGTCTTTGTAGTCGACAACAACAACTTTCGCTGCCGGATCGTTCCGATTTGGAATGGCAATCGCTAGATCAAGAATGCCTCTGACGCCGAGCGGTTCTGAACGTAAGTAGACGTTAAAGAATCGTTCACCAGTTTTAAGACCATACGTGCGGAGCGACCGCCGCTCTTCGCGATCTTCTTCCGCTCGATGACTAGCCGCACCCTGCCGCATCAGATCGGTTTTGGGTCGGATAGCCGGTAAGCAGTACGTGTACCAGACTACCCGCTGGCAGTAGCGCCATTGCTTAATGTCGCTGACTTCGATAGTGCTGAGATCAGGTATCGTCATATCGTTGCTCCAAGGTTCGCCGTTCGCTCCACGTTTTGGCGTCGAAGGCGAAGAGTTGAACGTTCGCGGTGCAGCCCTTGACCCGGCGCACGATTTCACCGAAGAGCGCGCGTTGATGGGCGCGACTGAGGTTGCCGGCGAAGGCGCTGTATTGGATCCGTTGTAGGCCGTAGTCGAGACAGGCGTCGGCGACGCGCTGTCGTGCTCGGTCGTTAGGGATGTCGTAGATGACAAGGCATTGCATAGCCGCCCTCGCTTACCAACCCATTACAAACGGTGTGTAGCTTGGACGTTCACCACGTACAAAGGTGGCGATGTGACGTGCTTGACACTGAAGAATGTGCCGCAATGGCTGTCGCTTGCCTTCGTATGGCTCGGTAGATTCGAGCCGCTCGAGCACTTTGCTGATGATCCGTTCGCGAGTTGGTTGATCGAGCCGCCCATCTTCTTCTCGTCCGATCTGCCAACCACGCGTGATTTGGCCGAGAAGTGGACGATCGACGACTGCCTGCCGGAATTCTTCGATTAGATCGAGTACAAGACTCGGTTTGCCCGGCCGGTCGGCATGCAAGAGGCCGGCATACGGGTCGAGGCCGGCTAGGACGATGGCATGTTCGACTTGGCCGTATAAAACGCCGTAGCCGTAGTTGAGTGCTTGGTTGAACGGATCGCTCGCGCCGCGAGTTTCGCGCCCCGGCCAGTTGAGTTCGGCCGGTACCAGTAGACTAATGGCTTGCCAGTAGCGCGCCGCATAGCGGCCTTCAATCCCCATCAGCTCTTCACGCAACTCGTCAACCGTCTCGCCCCGCAGCCGCTCAACCGCAATTTGGTAGTCAACCACTTCGCCTGCGACCGCCATGAGCTGTTCGTAGACTGCTGGCGCGGTCTCTCTCCGATTTTTTGCGGCATAGCGTAGCAGATTGGCTTGATTGCCGAGTTTGCCAAGCGTGAAGGCACGAGCAAGGGCGACGCCGGTCGGCCCGTCGTAAGCGCGCAGTTGTGCGCGCCGGGTGAGGACGGTGCCGGTGAGGCCGGCGCTGTAGAGGCTAGCTTGGGGGGTGCCGTTGATGCTGATGAAGTGGATCGGAATCCCTTCCTCACTGCATGCTCGCACGGCGTCGCTGCTGATCGCAACCCCGCCGCCGCAGATGATGACCTGCCGCAGGTGCATAATTGGCACCTCGCGTTTTTGGCCATTGTCGTTGGTGACTCGCAGCCGGCCTTGGTGTTTGCCAATGAAGCTACCGCGTTCGTCAACGATTAGTTCCATCGCGTAGTCATCCTTTCTTGTCGTCTACCGGCGTCGCCCGATAGATAATAAATTGTTAAGGTGCCAAAACTATTACACAGAGCGCACAGGGCTGAGATGAGTGTTCGTTGGTTGCGCGCTGCTCGTGCATCCATGCATACTCTGAAAGGACCGGTTTTGTCAAGATACAGCAATGGTGCAACATCTGACACGTTAGGGCAATACTGCCATACCCTCCGGCGTATACCAGCCGTCACCTTTGACCGCGTTGCGTCCAACGTGGATCAGACTGCCCCAAACGATCAGTTCACGCAGTGGTTCGAGCGATCCGCTGAATGTAGCACTGCCGATCAGTCCGCCTACCGGCGTGCGCCGTTGCTGGCGAGCCGAGAAACTCACGACATCTATCCAGCGGGTGTGATCGGCGGTGGTTGTCACTTGCTCGGCCATGGCGAGTAACCCACGAAAATCGAGTTCGAGGGGGCCACCGCCATACGCACGGCTGAGATCGTCGAGCCGACGCATCAGGCGTTGGATGAGCGGCCGCAGCGTCAACCGCTTGACTAATCGATCTTGGTCGATGAGCCGGAGCGGCGTATGAAAGACGAGCATGATCTGATCGGTCGGCAACCGCGCCGCGTAATCACGTACCGCCGCTTCATCAATCGGCAGACTGGGAAAGGTGGCATGGCCGCCCGGTAGCGGGTAGAGCATCTGCCGCTCGCCGCTCAGCGGGTTGTATGCTTCAATCGCGTTGAGCTTGATCGTGCCGCGCCGGCGGCCTAGCTCAGCAAGCGGGATGCCGATCCCATCCCGTTCGAGTTCACGCACCGCCATGACAATGAAGGGGAAGAAGACCTCGGCTTGGCCGAAGAGAGCAAGGCCAAACCGGATGGTCTCGCCAGCTTGGTAGCGCCTTCCACTGTCGCGGGGCGGGCGCACCACATACGGGCGGGGGCGCTGGTCGCTGCCTTTTTCGTCTTCACTTCGCATCGGTGCAACGAGCGCGGCTACTGGGCAATGATTGAATAGTGGGCAGCCGGCGCAGGTGGTGGCACTCTTGTTGGCGCAGAACCGGTTCCAGAGCGCGTTGGAAATCGCGCCGCGTACGGCCGGCCCGCTTTGATCGGCGAGTACCACCGGTGTGGTAGCCGTGGCAGTGAACACGAGATGATGAACGGTAAGACTCATCCTTAGCTCCAATCAGGATCAATCACGATGTCACGAAACGAGAGACCGTTGCGCGAGTCGTAAGGAAGCTGTGCCACCCACACCCGCCGCCGACCGGTCTCCTCTGCCGGCAGGAGCTTGCCCTGATTGCGTAAGATGGCGAACCGCTGTTTGCTGATGCTGATGAGATAGTCGTTCGCTTCAATAAACTTTTCTGCCACAATTAAATTAATGTAGTCGCGCTCGAAGCATTGCGGTAGCACATCAACGCCGTCAAACATGCGCTCGAAGTCGTCTTCGCGCTGTTCGTCGCTCTGAAATGGTCGTAACCCGCTGATGATCCGCTCGACCTGCTGCGCCATCCGCTGGTAGGCGTCGCTCCATTGCTGGCTGAGCACAGGATCGGCGTAGATGCGGTCGAGCCACTCGTTGGTCACCGCTTCGTCAATAATCTCGCCGTCGTGCTGTTCGAGTTCGGCTAGGGTTACCCGCACGATGTGACCAGACCGATTCGGATCGCGGTCACGACCGTACACGCCTTGCCCATCAGTTGGCTGGCGGAAGACGTAGACCGGGCAGATGCCTTTTGTGCCACGCCGGTTCACCCGGCCAAACCGTTGCAAGAGCGCTTCGAGTGGCGCTGGATCGGTGTAGGCTACATCAAGATCGATATCAAGACTAACTTCAACCACTTGCGTGGCAATGAGGGCAAGCGGCGGCCGATTGACTGCACCGCCGGCACAATACTTACGAATGGTCTGTTCGAGTCGATTGCGGTCGCCGTAGGTAAAGCGGCTGTGGATCAAGATGAGTTGCTCGTCGTGCAGACCAGCCTGCGCCAGCTTATCGCGCATCTCTTGTGCGCGGGCAACAGTGTTGGCGCAGACCAGAACCTGCTTCCCGTTACGCACCGCAGCCACGATCTCCTCAACCGTTGTCTGGTCGGTTATTTCACCATCACGTAGATGAAGACGATGACGACGAAAACGCTCAAAGATCTCTGGTGTTGCGCTGATCATCGGGGCATTGCCTAGCGCAGTTTGCAGATGGTTGCGAATAATTTTTGGAAAGGTGGCCGACATAACGAAGAAGCGGGCCGCGAATTGTTGGCGTAGGTAACGCATCAAACCGATAATGAGCGCTAACCGCTCTGGTTCGTAGGCGTGAATCTCATCGAAAACAAACGCAGCGTGGGTATAGTCGGTAAGCATTGCTTCAAAACCACGCAATTGGAAGAGGGCTTTAAGCAACTGATATGGGCTGAGCACTTTAAGCGGACGAGCATGCAAGGTGTTGAGGTTCTTTTCCCATTGCACCTGCCGCGCTGCGGTTGCTGACCACTCATCTCCGTCACGGAACCGAGCGTAGAGCGCTTGGGCGGCCCGACCGTGTTGTAATCCAACCGCATCTTCGCCAAAAGAGTGTCGTAGCCGGTCGTACATTGCGTTCATACTCGCCTGATACGGTAAGGTGTAGAAGATGCGCGCCGGTGGGTGACTGCCATCACCGAACGCCCAGTAGAGCGCCGCTTCGGTCTTGCCGCTGCCGGTTGGAGCCATCAGTAACGCCGATTGACCACTAGCCCCAGCACTTTGCCGCTGGTGATCGTAGACCTGCTGCCCAGCCGGGAGCAGTCGGCTCGCTAACGCTTGCCACGACTCGGTAATCGGCTCCGGTAATTGGGGCAGATGCGCCGACGCGATGTGATCAGCAGTGGTGATGAGGCCACGGAGCAGGATGCCGGGTAGACGTGCGGCGTAGTCATGCTCTAGCTCGGCCACCCAGTCGTGATAGAGCTGTAACCAGTAGCGCACCCGCTTGGCGTCGATTATCACTGGTCGCGGTTCAATTTTATCCACCACCACGGCTAACCCCAAGGCGTTGCGCCACGGATTGGCGCATGTCGCCAGCCAATCGGCCAGCAACCCGATGGTGCTGGCGTCCACTTCGTTGCACAGCTCGACCAGTGGATCATTACGCATGCCTAACGGATAGGACTTCGCGATCTCCGCTTCATCGCGGTGGTGGGAGACAATTGCGGCAACGAGCCAACGCTGCTCATCGTCGCTGAACCCATGCGCAATCGCATCCACGAAGGCCAGCGAGAGCACTTCGTGGCGATGCGGCCACACCGGCCCGCCGCGCAGCCGGTATTGAAAGCCGCGCGCTGCCTTGCCGAAGTCGTGCAGAAACGCCGCCCAATAGAGGCAGTGCCACAACCGGGCGGGGCCGGCAAGCTGCGGACGCAACCGGTAGAGATCGGCTAGGCGGCAGAGCACCTCCCACGTATGCGCGGCCAACGTCTCGCCACCGTGTTGCACACTCTTCGCCAGCAGATGATCGATCGCGTTAGGCCATGGTGATGGCTTCATCGGCGGCTCCCACAAAGCTATGAAACCATAAGCCCAACGGCAACCCATCAACCCGCGGTGCGGTCGGGTCACTCCAATAGACCGGCTGCTGGTCGCCGTACCGTAGCATCTGCACGCTCGTCACCCGCTCGCGCAGCATCAAATAGCGGGCAAAGGTCGGCCGTCGCCGGTCGCGGTAATTGATCCAGCGTGGCATCAGCGTCACTACGCCAGCCGGCACATGCGCCGCCATTGCGAACGGCAAGAGCGTATACTCGAAGTAGACCTGCTCTGTCTGTTGTAGTTCGATAATCTCGATCTGGGTGTAAGCAGCTAAATCTTGCGAACGGCCTAACACGACCGGATAGCGCGGATAGCGAAAGGCGTCGATCCAGTCGGGCCGATTGAGGTAGAGCGTTAACCGTGGAAAGAGCAAGATGTGGCGTTTGAACGGGTTGACGTTCCCCTCCAACACCTTGCGTTCGCCTCCCGGCAGCTTGCCCGACGCAGCCGACAGCACGTGAGTGTGTTCGAGATCATGGCCCTCGCCGGCGACGGTGAAATGGTACGCGAACACCAACCCCTCCGGATCAACCCACTCGCCAAGTGCGCTGCACACATGGCCGTAGACCGTAGCCGGCGGCGGCAGCGGGAAGCTCGGTTGCACGCCGAGCATAAAGTGCGGGTAGCGGAAGGATGTTGTCATCCCTTCCAGCACAATCTTAAGCGCTTGCATTACTTGCTCCCATTGTTTGAACGCAAAGGCGCAGCGTATGCAAAGGGCGCAAAGGTTTTCTGAGACGGGGTGTGAACACGGTGAGACACCAACGCGCATCCCTTTGCGTGCTTCGCGCTCTTCGCACCTTTGCGTTTCAAAATCTTTGCGTCTTTCGCGGAGCCGGATAGCCGTCCGGCGTTACGGCGCCTTATCAATCTAACCAATCTGGATGCTGATCGCAGGCTGCGACAAAGTTCAAAAACGCCTCCCGCGGGTGGCTTAGCTCGATACGCGGCAAACGCTGCTCGGCAACACTGGCATTATGTTCGGCCACAAACTGCTCAAACGCAGTGCGCGCCTCGTCGAGATAACCCTTCACCCAGCCGACATACACTGGCGACAGGATGCCATCGGCGAACACGCGCAATGCCTCGCGCAGCGCGTCGATCTTGATCTCAGGTTGGCCAGCGCGATTGGCCCCCACCGTATGGTGGAAGATGTGATTCCCGCCTTTGGTCACGGCAAAGATTGCTAACGCCGGACTGACATCGGTATAGTGCAGCGTCTGTTTTGCTCCGCCTTCGAGCTGCGCCATCCCGGTGAAGAGTGCTTTGACCCGCGCTAACCGCTCCGCTTTGGGCAAGCGGTACGACTTTTCCGCCGCCAAATGCTCGACACCGGGGTAATCGGTTGCAAGCTTCACTTGCTTATCGTCAAGGTTGCGGAACCCGGTGCGGTTGCGGTACGAGAAGGTGCCGCACGACCACAAATCGAGCGAGAAGAGGCCCTTAAGCGTCGCGCGGTAGAACTGATGCTCGTGTGGCACCGGGTTGCCTTCGTGGCGCGACATCACGCCAAAATCGTTGGTCGGGTTGACCGGGGCAATCGAGACCAGCGTGCTCACCCGCAACGGCGACGCCCGCGTGATCGTGTCCGTCACCGGCGTCGCATCTTCCAGCATTGTCATTTGCTCACGGCTCTTTTTAGCCGTATCCGACTTGCCCGGCGCGCGCATATATCCGAATAGGTCGTCATCCCAATACCGGATTGGGTTCGCAGCGGTGTAGGCGATCTTCTCTTCGCGGAAGATCGGCGACGCTTTCCATTCCGGCACCCGCTCTTCAAGCGTTGTGCGCAGCCAGTAGCGAAACGCCTGCGCCGAAACATACGGGAAGTTACCGGCTTTGGTCGAGATCATCTTTACCCCGACAGTGTTATCCTCACGCTCGCCGGGGATCGCGCCCAGATTGTTGAGCGCCGACGCTGGCGCATCAATCAAGAAGAGACCGGTTACGAACGCCATTGGGTGTCCTCCTTATTGCTATCAGTGTGTGCTCGAACATCCCCTGCCGGTTGTGCCCCTCTAGAGGAGGGTTAGGGTGGGGGCCACAACCCCTATCAAAAACCTTTGCGTGCTTGGCGATCGTTGCGATTGAAGCCTCCGCGCTTTTGCCTCCTCTGCGCCTTTACCCCTCAGCCACTTCCTCTTCGCTCGGAATGGCATCGGCGTTATCGGCGATCCAATAGCGCAACTGCTCGATCATACGGATCAACACCAAATCACGCATGAGCCGCCAATCGTTGCGTAACACCTCCTCACCTTCCATAAACAGCGCCAGAAAACTATCCAGATCGAACAGCGTCTCGGCCCCGCGCTTATAACGGGTGTAGTCGATATTCGTCTTGTTCAGCAGCGTCAAAAAGTGATCACTCCGCTGCACGGTAAAGAATTGGCGGAAAAAGCGTTTGCCACCCTGATTGCGAGTATAATCCGCCAACTTATCGCCCAATTCCTTCAACTTCGCCACCCGATCATCGGTCATAAGTAATACCTCCTGAACAAAGAGTTCAACCAGCGGCCATGAAACAAGATCAGCTTCGCGGCGCGGCGAGTAATCGCGGCGCGGATCGTCGTCGGACTGGCGCAGTTCGGGGATACGCAGAAAGTAGATGCGCACAAAGCGCGCGGCCTGCGCCGGCAGGGTGAAGAGGTCTTCGTACAGATAGTTGATACGCGGCTCGCTGGATCCGGCGGCTTTGCCGCGCTTGCCCGACGTCGCCGGACGCTGCCAGCTCCGGTCTACCAACTCGTTCCAGATCGCGCGGTAGGCCGGCGTGTGAACCGCTAGCAAGAAGCTGGTAATCTGCAATGGCAAGTGGTAGATTTCGAGCGATGGCGACTGGCCATTGTTGAAAGAGTAGGCCGTCACCGTTGGCCGCCGTTCGCGCCGCACTTCTTCCTGCATTTGGCGACGGATAATCTCGGCCAACGTCTCGATCAACAACGTCTTTAGGCTGCGTGGCGAACCGGGCAACTTCTCCTCGTTGGCTGCCTGTGCCTTAGCGATATCGTTCAGATTGCGCTCCAAGAAGCGCTTGGCGAAATTGATCGTCAACTGCTCATCGTCACTATGCACAGCCAGCAAGCCACCACCAACCTTAGCGCACCCCAACGGCATTGCCTGCACGGCTAGAATTGCTTCTGGGGCCATCGGTAAGCCGGGATCACCATTGATAAAGAAGTTAATCGAATCATCGCCTTGCAACAACGGTACCTGCGCCCGCCCAACCCGACCCGGCTGTAGCTTGCCCGATAACGCTTGCGCTGCAGCCGGTAAACCAGTGAAGAGGCAGGTTTCCATCACGCTTGCGCTTTGCATCCACTGACGCAAGTGCCGATCAGCCCAATACTTCCGTTTTTGCTGCGCCTCTGCTTTTTTGTCAGGCTGATCAAACCGATTAGGATCGAATGCCGACTGGGCAAACCACGCATTGCTGGTAAATGCCATCGTCAAAAAGCGACGCAACGGTTGCCGCACGTAGTTTGCCTCAATATAGTCGGCAATCTGCTGCAAATCGCTCTCATCGAGATCGGCAAACCGCCGTCTACCGGTGAACGCGGCTATCGTCGCAAAACCAACATCGACAAACGGGTGTCCGGTATACGTGATCTGGACTGACATCGTTTCTCCTCATCCGTAACGTACACGTCCACAGGTTTCACTTCAGCGCCCGTAACCTCTGTATAAGTTATACCATCCCACCTTGCCAAAAATGGCAACAACTCCGCCCATATTCATCACGAACGTTGAAAGAGGTACAACCGACCCTTCATATCCTCAAACAACAGAATCCCGTGCTCTTCAAGCAACGGCAAGTCGCGTATGACGGTCGAACGCGGCACGCCAAGTCGACTCGCCAGTTCGGCCGCAGTGAGTGGTTGGTCAGACAATAATGTAGCGTACTGTTGCAAGCGCTTTCGTTTCTCATGCTTGCTGCCAAACATCGCCATCCCTCCGGGTAAGAGAATGTCTATGCAACGACAACCGGAGTCTTCCACGACTGTGTTGCCAGTACTGCAACACGGCCACTATCATCATAGCAAACAATTCGTTCACAAATGTGAGCATAGAAAACCAATTTTGGACTTTTTTGCCTAGGAGGATGCGGCCCCTCCATTTCTGCTGGTGAGCGTTATCTTCTTACGCGCAACGTGGTACAATGCTACGTGCTATGGAACAACGCTGCTTGTATGACTACAACCTGCTTGAACTTACTGAGTTGCTACGCGGATGGGGCGAGCCGGCTTTTCGTGCTCGCCAACTATACCGCCAGCTCTACGTTAATCTCACTGCCAGCACCGAACAAATGACCGACCTACCGGCAGCGCTGCGCGCGCGGCTGGCTGAAATGCCGCTCTCGACGTTGCGCCTCGAACGGGTGCAGATTGGCGACGAGGGTCTGACCCGTAAGGCGCTGTTCCGTTTGCCCGATGGCGCCGTGGTCGAAACGGTGCTGATGGTCTACCCCGACCGCTCGACGGTGTGTGTCTCGACTCAAGCCGGTTGCGGCATGGGTTGCGTCTTCTGCGCCACCGGTCAGCTTGGTTTGCTGCGCAACCTGAGCAGCGGTGAGATCGTTGCCCAAGCGATCTGGGCTTCTCAAGAGCTGCGCGCGATGGGTGCCGCTGGCCCGGCTGGCCGGGTGAGTAATCTAGTTTTTATGGGGATGGGCGAACCGTTCGCCAATTACGACCGCTGGTGGCAGGCGGTTGAGCGACTGCACGATCCGCAAGGCTTTCATCTCGGCGCGCGCAGTATGACCGTCTCAACCGTTGGGTTGGTCAAAGGCATTGAACGGCTGGCTGCCGAGAAGCTGCCGATCAACCTCGCTATCTCGCTCCACGCACCCGACGATACCCTGCGCAGTGAGTTGATGCCGGTAAATCGTCGTTACCCGATTGCCGAGCTAATGGCCGCCACACGCAGGTATGTTGAGCAGACACGGCGGCGGGTGTCGTTTGAATATGTCCTCTTGCAAGGCAAGAACGATCATCCACATCAAGCCATCGCCCTTGCCCGCCTCCTTCGGCGTGAAGCGCCGCGCGGCCCAATGTTATTCCATGTCAATCTCATTCCATGGAACCCAGTGCCCGGCACACCGCTCAGCCGCTCTGAATGGCAACGGGTCACTGCCTTCCAGCAGATTTTGACCGACTACAGGATTCCATGCACTGTGCGCGTTGAACGTGGGGTTGAGATTGCCGCTGCCTGCGGCCAGTTGGCCGGGCAACAAGGGGTAGTAGTACAGCCAAGCTGACGCCGATGGAGTGCGGCAGTGGAACTGCCGCACCCTTCAAAGAATAACGTTTTCGACAGCGCAATTGAGAACACCTATGCCCGCTATTCAAAATGTCAAAGGAATGCGCGACCATCTGCCGGCTGATATGATGCTACGGCAGTATATTGTCAACACGCTGACGCGGATCAGCGAAGCACACGGCTTCGAGCCGCTGCAAACGCCGGTGATCGAGTACGCCGAGACCTTAGAAGGCAAGCTGGGTGATGATGAGAAGCTGATCTACCGTTTTGAAGATCACGGCGGGCGCCGGTTAGCGTTGCGTTATGACCAAACCGTACCGTTAGCCCGCGTCACGGCCCAGTATGCCAGCCAACTGGCCCTGCCGTGGCGGCGCTACGCCTACGGGCCGAGCTACCGCGGCGAACGGCCCGCCCGTGGCCGCTACCGTGAGTTCTACCAATTCGATCTCGATATTGTCGGCAGCGCCTCGCCGCTGGCCGATGCCGAGATTATCGCGATCCTATGTGAGGCACTAGCTGCCCTCGGCTTCCCCGGCTTTATCACCCTGCTCAACCATCGCCAGATCATCGGTGGTATTGCTCGCGTCAGCGGCTTGTCGGAAGAAGCCGCCAGCGGTGTCTACCGCGCCATCGATAAGTTCGACAAGATCGGGGCCGATGGGGTACGCACCGAGTTGCTCAAATCGGGGGTGGCTGAAGCCGCGGCAAACCACATTCTTGAACTGGTGCAGATTGAAGGCGCACCCGCAGAGGTACTGGCAGCGTTGGAACAAGCCCTTGCTGGTGATGAACGCGCGCAGACCGCAATCGCAAATCTGCGCGCTGTGATCGCCGGTCTCACTGCAATGGGAGTGCCTGCCGAGCAGTACCGGGTTGCGCCGCGCTTGGCCCGTGGCCTGTCGTACTACACCGGCGTCGTCTTCGAGGCGATCACCCCCCATTGGCCAGAGGGTTCGCTACTCGGCGGCGGGCGCTACGACAACCTGATCGGCCTCTTCGCCGGACGCAACATTCCGACGGTTGGCCTCGCTTTCGGCATCGACCGCTTGCACGATGTGATGCTCGAACTCAACCTCGGCCCACGTCCGCGCACCACCGCCGTCGCCTTTGTCACCCTCTTCGGCCCCGAACAGGTCGCCGAAAGTCTGGCGTTGGCCGCCGAATTGCGCGCCGCCGGGATCAACACCTTGATCGCTCTTGAACCGGGTAATCTCGGCAAGCAATTCAAAGAAGCCGACCGGCGCGGCGTGCGCTTTGCATTGGTGCTCGGCCCCGACGAAGTGGCCCGCAGTGAGGTTGTGATCAAGGATTTGCAACGCGGTGAACAGCGTTCGTTGCCACGTACCGCTGTTGTTGGTCTGCTCGCCGAAGTGTTGAATGAAGGCAAATAGCGACAGTCCACTGCAACGTCGCCGCTACAGGGGTGATATGAACCTTACCCGCCCGCTGCTCGTCTTGCTGCTCGCCGGCGTCAGCTTCATCGCCGCCCAAACCACCGGTCAGCGTCTCTTTTTCCACCTGAGCTACATTCTTGCCGGGCTGCCGTTGGTGGCATTGGTATGGACGTGGCTCAATTTGTATGGTCTACAGATTGACCGCGAACATACCAGCCTGCGCGCACACGTCGGTGAGTACACCCGGGAACGGATCGTTGTTCACAATCGCTGGTGGCTCCCAAAATTATGGATCGAGCTGCAAGATGAGTCAGACCTGCCAAACCATGAAGCTGGATTTGTCGCCTATTTGGGTAGCTACGAGGCAACTCGCTGGACAACTCGCACACGCTGTACCCATCGCGGTCGTTTTCGGTTAGGGCCAACGCGCATCATCAGCAGTGATCCGTTTGGCCTGTTTCGCTTTTCTCGCTTGATTCCCGGTAGTGGCGAGATCATTGTGTATCCGCCGACCGAAGAGATTGCCACGTTTCGCCTCCCCGGTGCAGAATTGTCGGGCGGCTCAACGTGTCTGATTCGCGCTCACAGTGTTACTCCCAATGTAGCCACGATTCGCGATTACCAGCCCGGCGATAGTCTCAATCGTATACACTGGCGGAGCACAGCCCGCCATGGACGGTTGATGGTGAAAGAGTTCGAGCTTGACCCGGCTGCCGATATTTATCTCGTACTCGATCTCAACGAACGAACGGTGGTCTCCCTCCCTCGTGAACCAGCAACGACTGATGAGCGACTGTCTACACGAGCGCGGCAACGCCAGCCATCGCTTCGCTATCGGCAGCCCCCTGAGTCAACCGAAGAGCACGCGGTTAACGTTACTGCCTCGCTGGCCCGCACCCTACTGGCCCAAAACCGGATCGTTGGCCTGTTAACGTGGAGCGAACAGCTCGAAGTTATCCCTGCCGAACGCGAAGAGCGCCAATTGTGGAAGATGCTTGAGCTGTTGGCGGTCGTACATGCCAACGGTCAACACTCGCTCGCCGAGCTGCTGGTGGCCGAGGGGCAACGATTTAGCCGCGACACCACGCTGATCATCATCACGGCTGATCTTGACCCGCGCTGGGTGACAGCGCTGCAACACTATCTCTACCGGGGCATCCGGGCCGCCGTAATGTTCATTGACCCGCTCAGCTACGGTGGCTGGCACGATCCAGAACCACTGCTTAACCATCTCGCTAGCCTGAAGATCGACGTATATCGGCTACAGCGTGGTGATGCGCTCGCCGATGCCTTGCGCCAACCGCTGGTGCTGGCGGCATAAAGAAGCCCGCGCAGCGGGCTGATGGCCCCTCGCTCCCCCGGCCCCTCCGGGGGTAAAGAGTCGCGCCCCCGCCCTCGCTGGGGGAGGAATTAGGGGTGGGGACAACAAGGCGCACCCAAAGGCCATACACCGCGTCTGCGCTCAAGTATTCTGTCCGCCAAACCCGCTCATTGGCACAATCCCCCTTCATCAACCTTGCCTCACAGTAATCATTTCTTCTCTTGTTATCGCGCACATTTCGCTTTACACTACAACAGAAGTTCGCTGCTACAGGTTTTGCCGCTCTTATGGCGCAGAGGACAACTGTAATGACTCCTCCGATCCCCTCCGATTTGCAGCATCGATACCTTGAAGCAATGCTGCAAGGCAGCGGGCGAGCGGCTGATCGCGTCGTTGAGCAGGCGCTAGCGCAAGGCATTCATGCGCCACGCATCTATCTCGATATCTTCCAGCCGACCGCTTACGAAATCGGGCGACTGTGGCAAGCAAACCGCATTGGCGTTGCCCAAGAGCATCTGGCCACCGCGATCATCGAGCGACAGATGGGTGAATTGCATCCCTACTTCCGGCCCAAAACGCGCCGCAACCGGCGGATCGTGCTCGGTTGCGCGCCGGAAGAGTGGCATCGGGTTGGCGTGCGCATGGTCGCCGACTTTTTTGAAGCCGAAGGGTGGGAGGTCATCTACCTTGGCGCAGCGGTGCCCATTCCGGCTTTGATCGATGCCATCAAGACCGCTCAACCCGATCTGGTTGGCATCTCCACCGCGATGATCTTCAATGTGCCCCATCTCACCAATCTGGTGCGCTCGCTGGCAGCCGCCGATCTCGACGGCATTCCCTTAATGGTGGGAGGATTGCCGTTTACCCGCCAACCCGGCCTGTACCAAGCCTTAAACATTCAACTCAGCGCGCCAAATGCCGCCGCTGCCGTCGTGGCAGCAAATAACGCTTTTCCGCCACCAGCTCGCTCGCCTCACCTCAGCCGCGGTGCCGAAGCAATACCCGCTCTCCGCGCCCGCCGCCACCAGATCATCGAACGCGCGACCGAATTGGCGCTCCAAAACCCCGCCGATACCCTCACCTTGGGCGAACGCGCACCAGAGGTAATTCGCGCCGGGTATGAGTTTGTTACGCGCATGCTCGAAGCAGCTCTCGCCGCCGGAAGGCCCGAATTACTCGATGAGCAAATCTTGTGGGGCAACGAACGCCAGCCGCACGACGGCGTGTTGCCTGAACACATGCTGCACCGATTTGAGATCTATGACGCCGTTCTTCAGCAGTTCTTGCCGGCGGAGATTGCCGCTATTGCGCGAGCATACACCGATAGAATGATTGCGCTGCAACGCTCGTTAGTCGGGCAAGAATAATCAACATTTAAAGTAAAGCAGTACTAAGTGATAGCGGGATCAATTGCCTATTGCTGAACTCATCTGAAAAAGGTATGATACGATTGTTATACTACGTATCGTAAAGGATTTGCAATAGTTTTGACAAGAGAGCATCGTATGGCTCACTACGCCTCTGGCACACAGCGAATCGGCCACAGCAGAAAACACCTCTTTCCCCTCATTCTGATCGCTCTCCTTATCTTCAGCGCACTGTTCGGCGCGACGCTCACAGCCTTTGCCGCCGGAACACTGACTGTGCGCGTCTACCTCGACACCAACCGCGACGGTCTCGATAATGACGGACCGGGCAATGGCGTCGCCGGCGTGTTGGTCTCGGTTTACACTGCCGATAGCGTCCTCGTTGGTCTCAATACGACCAATAGTGACGGAGAGGTGGTGTTTCCCGCTTTGCCTGACGGCGATTACCGGATCGAGGTCAGCAATCTCGGCGCGCGGGTGGTTTCGGTACCGGGAACGGGCAATGCCGGGTTGCTCTCGTTTGTAACCATTTCTGGCAGTGCGGTGACGCAGCGAGTTGGACTTCGTAACCTCGATGGCGTGATCGATACCGGTGCGCCAGTTGGTACCCGCAGTATTGCGGCGCGGGTGTGGGATGATCTTGATGCTGACGGTATTCAAGATGCCGGCGAGCCGCCGCTGACCAATTTGCCTACGTATCTGATTGATAGCCTTGGCAACACCGTAGCCGGGCCGGTCAATACCGACAGCCAAGGTCGCGCGATCTTTAACGTGGCTCCAACCGGCGCCGGCTACCGGGTGCGGATTCTGGCCACTGATTTCCCTAGCGGCTACATCTTGACCCAAGCGTTTGTCAACGATGGCGCGCCTAACCCCAGCATTCGCGATTCTGATGCGGTACTCGTGAGCGGCAATGCCGAGGCTTCGCTGCCCAATACCGGTCGTGGCGTCAATATTGACAACGTAGATATTGGTTTTGCCCGAGGCGCTGTGAGCGGCTTCGTGTGGCGCGATACCAATCGCAACGGCTTGTGGGAGGTTGGCGAGCCGCGCCTGAACGGCGTGGAGGTGCAACTGGTCAATACCGGCACTAACACAACCGTTGCGACCGTCACCACCCGTCAGCGCATTGGTTCGAGCGAGCCGGCTGACGGCGGATTTTTCGTCTTCACCAGCGTGCCGCTTGGCGCGAACTACCGAGTGGTTATTCCATCCAGCCAATTTGCGAGCGGAGCTGTTCTCTTCGGCGCCGCCAATTCGCCCGATGCTACCGGTGGCGATGTTGGGTCACCCGATGGCGTGCCCACAGGTGATGTGACCGGCCCCATATTCTCTCTCAGTACCACCAGCAACACCCGCAATAATCAACTATTCGGCTTTTACAAAGGCTTGATCGGTGATTACGTCTGGCTGGATGATGATGGCGATACGGTGCAAGACTCCGGCGAAATTGGCGTCAACGGCGTGATCGTCTTTGTTGACGACGGGCGTGGCGGCGGCACGGCCAACAATGGCATCCGCGACGGCAACGAAATTTTCACCGTCACGACCAATAATCCCACGACCGGTCAACCCGGCTACTATCTGTTCGACGATCTGCCGCTAAGCACAACGCCTACGACGTACCGGATCGTGCTTGATGAAGCCAATTTCCTGCCCGGTGGCGCGCTGGTCGGGTTGGGAACATCAACTGGCACGGAAGCCACCAATGGCAATGGCAATCGCTACGTCTATCGCGACTCGATTGCGCTCAGCGCGGGAACGCCCGATGATACGAATGTTGATTTTGGTATGACCCGCGCTCGCATTGGCAATCGGGTGTTTGAGGATCGCAACGGAAACGGTATTTTTGATAGCGGCGAACCGGCTATCCCCGGCGTGACCGTGAGCGCCTACCGCGCGAGCGATAACGTGCTGCTCGGGACAGGAGTAAGCGATAGTAGCGGTGTGTATTCGATTCCCGGCTTACCCGCCGAACCGATCTATGTCACCTTCGATATCTCAACCGCCGGCGCTGGGTATATTGGCTTTGTCGGCAGCTTGCGCCCAACTGGCACGCCGGTTGATCCTACCGAGGTAACCTATACCGACTACAGCGATCTTGATTCGCGGATCGGCACCAGTGATATTTGGCGCACTGAAACCTTTACGCCGGCGCAAGGCACCAATAACAATGGTGTTGATGCTGGTTTCTACCGACCAGTGCGAATTGTTGTGCGCGTTTTTGGCGAGACAGTGACGATTAACAATTCGCTCGATTCTGGCGAACCCGGCATTAGTGGCGTGACCATCAATGTGACTGGAACCGAGACAGCTACACTCACAACGAATCTGGCCGGTGAAGCAATCTTCAACTTGCGCCCCGGTTCATATACCGTGACGGTGACAACGCCTTCCGGTTATCTCGCCTCAACCGGCAATACCGGTAGCCTGACCTTCACCGGTCTGGTTAGCGGCGATACACGTGATGCTTATTTCGGCTACTATCGGCCGGGCCGGATCAGCGGCGTGACCTTTTTTGATGCAAACGACGATGGGTTAGCCAACAGTGGCGAGCCGCGTATGCGGAATGTGACGGTCGAGCTGATTGATTCATCAAGCAGTGTAATTTCTACTACCACAACTACATCTCTTGGCGCATACAGTTTCACCAACATCCTCCCCGGTACCTACACCGTTCGCTTCACGAATCCCGATACGGCCAATTATGCCTTCATTACCGGCGGTGACAGCGATGTAACAACGGCGGGAAACGTTGCCAATAGCAGCACCAATATCATCACCGTACCGTATGACGGCACATTCACCAATATTGATGCTGGTTTCCGTGGTCAAACAACAGTTACGGGGCGGATTTTTGAGGACAACAACGCTGACAATCTGCAAGATGCCGGCGATACCGATCTGGCCGGTGCAACGGTGACGTTGACGGTCACGGCTAACCTGCCGAACCTTGTAGCGACGTATCCGGCAACACTCGCGACAGCGCCGCCAAACTATCAGTTCACCGGTTTGCCGGGCGGCAGCGCTGGGACAATCACCTATACCATTACGTTTGCCCCACCATCTAGCAGCTATATTCCTAGCGATCCGAATGTGGGTAGTGATGATACCATCGATAGCGATGGCCCCACTGTCACCGTAACTGGGCCGGCTCCCGGCGGTACGCTTGACTTCGATCAAGGCTATTTCCGCAATGTCACCATTCGCGCGCGTGTCTTCCGTGAACCGTCAGCCGGGCGTAATAATCAATGGGATACCAGCGAGACGGGCATCACCGGCGTGCGCGTCTGGCTCGAACGGCCCGACAGCACCCGCGTGCTGACCGGGACAACGACCACCGGCGGCCTTGTGACCTTTACCGTTCGTCCCGGCGATTATCGGCTCAATGTTGATGAAAGCTCGGCGGCGCTGAGCGGTTTGTTGCCATCATCAGGCTCAACCGCAGCAGTGACGGTTGCGGGATCGCCATTGACAAGCGGCGGCAGCTCGCTGACCGAAACCAGTCCTCCCGGCACGACCAACGTCTTCGGCTTCTACACCTTTGGCCGGGTCAGCGGGCAGGTCTTCTTCGATGGCACAAATGGGCCGGCTGATAATCTCGCCGCCGGCGAGCCGGGAGTGAGCGGAGTGACGGTACGCCTGCTGAATACGTCGAATACTGTTGTTGGCAGTGCAACCACTGATAGTAGCGGTAACTTCACGATCGCTAATGTCGAGGGTGGCAGTTACCGACTAGAGTTCGTTAATCCGGCACCGACCAACTTCAGCTTCGTCGCTGCCAATACCGGCGATAACAGTGTGGCAACGATTGTCAGCAATAACGGACGCACCGATCTCTTTACTGTCATTGACGGTCAGACGACGACTCGGCGAGCGGCGTTGATTGGTAACAGCACGGTAAATGGTATTGCCTTCATCGACAGCAACTACGACGGCCAGCGCGCCGCTAGCGAGCCAAGATTGGCTAACGTGACGGTTAATCTGAGCGCGACCATCACCCTTGCCAATCTTACCACGACCATCACCCGCACGGCGACTACCGATAGCAATGGCGAGTACAGCTTTACCGGCCTCCCCGGCGGCACATCGGCAAGTGAAGCTAGCTTTACGCTGACTTTTACACCGCCCGCCGCCACGCCACCGTATCAGGTGACGCTGGACGATCAAGGTAGTGACGCAACTGACAGCGACAGCGTCGCTGAGCTAACGAATCAACCGCTTAGTATCGGGGCAACCGCTAGCCGCGATCAAGGCTACTATCAGAACGTTACTGTGCGCGCGCGCGTCTTTAACGAGACGGTGACCATCAATAATAGTTTTGAAAGCGGTGAAGCCGGTTTACGCGCAGTGACCATCAATGTCAGTGGGCCGATTACTAGCAGTCAAGCCACCGATCTGAGCGGCATCGTCACATTCAGCGGCCCTCCCGGGACATACACCTTCACGGTCCCGACTGATCCAAGTGGATATATTCGTTCACCGGGCAATACCGGCACGGCGAGCACAGGGGTAGTACTGAGCGGTACAACATCTGACCCGGTACCGTTCGGATATTACCGTCCGGCCCAGATCAGCGGTACTGTCTGGTTCGACACCAACCGCAACGGTCTGTTCGACAGCGGCGAGCCGGGGATGGAGAATATCAGGGTGCGGCTGGTTGGTAGCAGCAGCGGGCCGAGCACGCCGGTCACAACCGATGCTAACGGCGCATTCTCGATCACCACTATCGAACCGACCGGCCTGACCAACGCGACGTATCAGCTCTGTGTCACGGCACCAACCGGCTTCACGTTTACAACGCGCGGATCAACGTTGACTGACGATAACAACAGTGATGCCGATCAGACCAGTGGCTGCACAACTAGCTTCACAGTGGCTTCGGGTTCCAACATTACCTATATCGACGCCGGCCTGCGCGGTGCGTTGTCGATTGGCGATCTCGTGTGGGAAGATACCAACGCCAATGGTATTCAGGACAGTGGCGAACAAGCACTCGATGGGGTGACGGTCACCGTGACGGTGCAGACCAATGGTGGAGTTATCAACTCTACCAATCCATCATTCACCTATAGCACTGTCTCAACGGCAGCCAGTGGCTTGAACGCCAACTATTCTATCGACAACATCCCGCCGGGCAGCACAGTAACGATCCAGTCGGTCAGTCGGTTTGGGTATCTGCTTACACTCGCCAATCAGGGTGGCAACCCGGCCACGGATAGCAACGCCGTTGGTGAAAGCTTCACGCTGAATGCCACCGACACGACGATCGACTTCGGCCTCTACCGCACCACCGCGATTGGTGATACGGTCTGGTTCGATGTCAACGGCAACGGTCTGCGTGATGCGGGTGAACCGGGTATACCGGGACTGACCATCGCCTTGCGTGATAGCAGCGGGAATACCATCACCACAACTCAGACGTTGGCAAACGGCAGCTACGCATTTAACGAGGTAACGCCGGGCACGTATTCGCTTCGGATCACCTTGCCAAGTGGTTATACGACAACGAACAACGGCAGTGGTTCGATCAACGTCGATGATGACAACGATTTCCGTAGTGATGGTACGACAACCAATTTCACCATTCTTAGCGGCCAAGCTTTGGCCGGGATTGATGCTGGTCTGCGCGGCACCGGCGGAGTGAGCGGGATCGTTTGGTTTGACACCAACGAGAACAATCAGCGCGATCCAAATGAAACCGAACGGTTAGCAGGCGTTCAAGTCACGGTGACGTACACGCCGACATTACTGCCGGCTCAGCCACAAACGATCCAACTCCAGACTGTAGGCGACGGTTCGTACAGTGTTACCGGCTTGCCACCAAGCGAAGTAACGGTTGTCTTCAGAAACCTGCTTGGCCATCTGCCGGCACAACCGAATGTTGGCGATGACGCTACCGATAGCGATGGCCCAATCGCGACGTTCACTCTCGCTGCTGATCAGCAAGTGGTCATTGATATGGGGTACTACCGGCGGGTGCAAGTCTATCTGCCAATGACCATCGTCCAAATTCCACCAGACCTTATCGCCAGCATCCAAGCCACACCCACGAACCCGAATGCCGACACACCGGTAACCTATCGGGTGACGGTGACCAACATTGGCCGGGAACCGGCGAGCAACTTCTGGGTCGATCTGTACGTTAACCCATCACGCCCACCAGAAGTAAATGAGCCGTGGAATGAGCTGTCACGGCAAGGGTTGGCATGGTACTTTGACGGCACCCTGCAACCCGGTGAGAGTGTGACATTCATCAGTTTCCCGCGTAGTTCAACCAATCCCTTTGGTTACGATCCCGCAGCAAGTTCACCGACATGGAATGGACGACTGCCACGCGGTCTCAATACAATCTACGCCTACGTGGATAGCTGGAACCGGAGCCCTGATGGCGGTGAACGCAGCCCCTTCGGCGCAGTGGAAGAGGTGAATGAGACCAACAACCGGGCTCAAGTCACGGTCTTGATCGGTGATTGATGGGCGATCGGCTAAGTGACACCGGCATGGAACAATGCTTAACCGTGCTGGTGTCACCTTCGCCATTATCATCTCGGATGGAGTGCGGAATGGTATGCCGCACGCCAAGACAAGGGCGGCAGGTTTTACACTGTAGCATACTTGGTTTGATCGCGCTCAAGCGCACGTTGCGTTGCACGTGATGAGAGCGACAAAACCAAGGTGCCACTCGCACGATTGATAATTTGCGTATCGCAACATGCTATGATCGTGTAAAGCGGATATATTTTTGCTATGATGATCACGGCGATGGTTGAGTACGTTTGCTGGAGGAAAAATTGCGCAAAACACGCAAGGAGCTGCGTATGCAACGTCGAATGCTGAGCTATAGTATGATGATTTGCGGTGTGCTTGCGATGGTTATTGGGTTTGCTCTCTTGCCGCTGCCGAAACCATCAACCGCCGCGCCAGCGCTGCAACCGTCGCCGCGCCCAACGATTCCACCGGTGACCGTGTTGCCCGCAAGCTCACCAACCCCAATGCCAATGGGGCGCGTTACCGGCACGATTATCGATCTACGCACCCATGCGCCAGCGGCGCAGATTGCGGTCAAGATCGGTGATGCGGTCGTGTACAGTGATCAGAATGGCAATTACGATCGTTGGGTTGAGTCTGGCTTCTATACCCTTGCACTGCACCTAACCGACGAGCAAGGATCGCCAGCGCAGGCACCGTTGACAATTGCAGTCGGCCCCGGCGATACGGTCGTGGCTCACCTCTTCTTTACCAGTCCTAGCCTAGCTGAACCAGCAGCACCAGCCTTCACCATCGAAGCGCCAACCGAAGTGCCGACCGCAGCGCCGGTAGCGGTGATGCCTGAACTGCCGGCAGTGATTCCGCCCAAGCTGCCGTACACCGGTATCGCAGATACGCCCACTGCCGCCACCAGCCAGCAACCCGCCCACTTGCCGCGCACAGCGACGACAATCCCATTCAATGCCCAGTTCTGGTTTGTGGTTGGGTTTCTCTTGCTAGCGGGCGGGCTTGGGCTTCAGTTCTGGCCAAGCCGGCGGCCAGCAGCTCTTGCGCCGACAGATGAACAATTCCTTGCCAAGTTGCTCAGTACGCCGGTGCAACCGACCGATGAGGAGTTGCTACGCGAGTTGTTCACAAAGCAAAGCGCCGCTGAAAAGTAATGATGATGTCGGACAATGTGTACGGGCAGGTTTGAAATCTGCCCGTACTTTACGGAGCGAGGCATGCGGCGGCGATGCTACCGCATGCCTCTATTTATCACGCTTACGGCACAATCACCGCCCGCCCAGCAATCTGCCGATTCTTGAAGTCGTTGATCGCTTGATTGATCTGATCCAACCGGTATTGCTGGCCATGCAGCTTGACCCGCCCCTCGGCATTCAGCTCCATCAATTCAACTAGCTCGACGTAGTTGCCGACGAGGCTGCCCTCGATTGCGATTTCGGTGATGATCATGTGAACGGTGGGCACATGCACGGCGCCACCGTAGCCGACCACATAATGGGTGCCGCCTTGGCGCAGCATCTGCCACGAGACCTGCTCGGCGCCCAATTCACCTACGAAGTCGATCACGGCATGTGCGCCGCCATGCGTCAGTTCCTTCACCTCTTGCACAATCGTGTCGCCGCCATCGAGCACATAGTGCGCGCCGAGATCGCGCGCTAGCTTGCGCGCCGCTTCCGAACGGTCAACCGCGATGATCCGCGCTCCGCATAGCTCGCGCACCGATTGCAGCGCGATATGGCCAAGGCCGCCGACGCCAAGAATGACGCAATACTGGCCGGGGGTCAGCTTGCGGGCCGCTTTCTTGGCGACCCGGTAAGCGGTAATGCCGGCATCGGCCAGCGGCGCGACATCGACCGGCGCCACGTTGGGGTTGAGCTTGATCAGTGCCCGTTCGTTAGTCAACAGATACTCGGCAAAGCCGCCATCACAGTTGAGGCCGGGGAAGCTGCCGTGCTCGCAGTACATGTCCTCGCCGCGCCGGCAGCCGAGACAAACCCCGCACGAACGTAACGGGTGGCAGATTACCGGATCGCCGACTTTGACCGAGGTTACGCCGGGGCCAACCTCTTCCACCCAACCTGCATTCTCGTGCCCAAGGATGTAGGGCAGCAAGGTGCGTTGCGGGTCTTGAATATCCTTCCATACTCCTTCAATAATGTGCAGATCAGTGCGGCACAACCCTGCCGCGCCAATCCGCACAATCACTTCGCCGGGTTTGGTAATCTTGGGCAGCGGCACATCCTCGAGTTGGAGCTGGACGTTGAGATGTTCATCGTACTCGTGCAGACGAGCAGCGCGCATAGGTTTATCCTCTCTATCCAATCATCAAGCGATCGCCGACGCTAGAATGGTCGTGTTGCCGTTCGGGGAAGAACTGAGTGCGCAGCAAGCCTTCGCATAGGCTTGTGTTGAACGCGATATTCAGCCGGGCCGAGCGCGAGTAGCGTAAATACGTAGCCAATTCAGTTTCAGCGATTGATTGGCCTGCAACCGTAGTGAAGAGTAGCGCTTCCGCTGCAACTGAGAGCTGTAAACGCCGACGCTTGTGCAGATAGCGAAGAAGATCGGCTGCTGCCAGTGGCACTCGGTGTGGCGGTGGCGAGAGGATCAGGTCTTCCCCCTGCACCTTAACGTCACCGAGGCGTAATGTCAGAATCGCGTTATCGGCAAGTCCAGCCTGTCGCATCCGGCGGATTAATACATCCTGCCGGGCCAGAAAGCCTTTGACGTTGAAGGTGTGGCGCAATACCTCCAGATCAGCGTTCTGATCCACATCGGCGGGGAAGGTCTCGGCAAAGCTGCGCCCGGCATTAACGCCACGGTTGATCTCGTCTTCGAGGCAGTTGTTGCGGACGAGCACCGTTACCTGTATGACTCCCGGCACCCGCCCGACTTCATCGCGAATGTCTTGCGACATCATAAAGACGAAGTTAGGCGCGCACCAAAAGGTGGGGACAGTGTAAGTAACGGTAACGTGCCCATCAGCGATCTGCACCTCGTTGACGAAACCCAACTCAGTGATCGGCGTGTCGAGTTCGGGATCGTAGACCTCGGCCAGCGCGCGATTGATCTCGGCAAGCGTGGGCATCGGCAGTTCCTTTCAGACGGTGGCCGGCGCGGCACCGTCGAGCACAACCGGCATATTCCGCAATTGCTCCTTCTTCGCTTCCGAGTCGATCCCGTAGAGCCGGGCTGCATTCAGGCCAAGAATCTTCTCTTTAGCTTCCATCGTCAGCTTGACGCCAAACTCAGCCTCAAGGTCTTCGGGCAGCTCAAAGGCCATAAACTTCTCAACCAGCCAACCCGGTGTCCACAGCGCATAGTCGCTAGCAAAGGTCAACTTGTCGGGGCCGAGCCAGTAAAGCAGGTTCGCCATCACTTCGGCGAAGTAGCGCGGGCGGGAATGGATGAAGGGCATAGCCACAGCGAGGCCGCCCCAGACATTCGTCTCTTGGGTCGCAATCCAGCAGAAGTCTTCGAGGCGCGGCAGGCCGCAATGCTCGACGATAAAGGTAAGACCGGGAAAATCAGTGGCTACATAGTCAACGTCGGCCACATCGAACGAGTCGCGATCGAGCGGCCAGATGGTCGGACCTTTGTGAATGTGAATGTTCGTGATCCCGAGCTTTTCGCACTCTTCAAAGAAGCGATAGGCTTCTGGGGTATTCAACTTCCACCCCCGCGAGCCGTTGTGCCACTCGGCAGTATACAGCTTGACGCCTTGAATACCGTACTGTTGCTTAGCTTGGCGCAACGCATTCAGGCCGAGCGGGCCGTCTTCGCCATGACGCGGGTCAAACGAACCGTTGAGAATCACGCGCTCCGGGAAGGCCTCTTTGAGCTGGGCGTTGCGCTCGATTGGGTTGAAACCGGTGTGGTAAAACTCGAACAGGTTGGTTGACTGCAAGATGCACATATCGACATAGCCCTCGACAAAGAGGTCGCGGGCCATATCTTCGACCGAATAGCGCTCGTAGTGTTCGAGCGTCCACACCTTATCGGGCGGCGAGAGATTCTTGTGGTAAGCATAGAAGCAATCAATCCAACCCTTGCCCAACTTGCCGCGCTGATTCTCTGGGCTAGCATCCCACAGATGGGTATGGGCATCGATGACGAAGATCTCGCGGCCATCAGCAGTGCGGTACATACACTCCTCCTGTCTCCGATGACATGCCGGTCACCACCATTGTGACGGTCGATTAGCTGCATGTGGGGTTGAGAGCATCGTAACAGGAAAAGGGAGGGGGCGCGGTGAAAAAGCAGTGAAAAAACCGGCGGCATGAGTAGACGAGTGCGGGGAGGCATGGTATAACCAGAGTATCCACACCCAATTCCAAAGCTTGCTCGCGCAGGGAGGCGTTATGAGCGAAGCACCGCTGCACATTGCCGCTCCGGGAGACCTTGAGACGCTAGTTTGGCGGATAGCTACGTTACGCGAGCAATTCATCGCCAGCGGCGAGGTTGACCTCTCGCCAATGCGCGCGGTGATCCGCGATTCATGGCAACGCTGCCGGACGCTGGCGGTCAATGCCGAGGTGCAGCTTGCCCGTTTTGCCACAACCAGCGATCGGCAATTGGCCGAGCTCCGTGAACGGCACACAACCTTGTTACGCGCGGCGAGCCCAATCCTTGCCCGTCTGCGGGCTACACTCGGCGATGCCGGGTATGTGATTGCGCTCAGCGACGCTGAAGGCACGCTGCTGGACGTGGACGGTGATCCGCACTGCCGCCGGCGGCTGGCGCGCAAAGGGTTACTGCCCGGCAGCAATTGGAGCGAAGCGGTGGCCGGCACCAATGCGATCGGGGTCGCGCTGACAACCGGGCGCGTGGTGCAATTGGTGGGGGCCGAGCACTACTGTAGCGGCTGGCAAGATGTCACTTGTACCGCCGCGCCGGTTATTCATCCTGATGATGGACAGCTGATCGGCGTGCTCGACATCACTGGCGACTACCGGTTAGCACGCCCGTTCCTCACCGGCGTCCTTGCGGCTGCTGCTGCCGAAGTGCAGCGCCGCTACCGCTTGGAATGGGCCAGACAACCGGTTCGCCCGCGCACCTTCTCCGGTTGGACGCCGCCCATAGCGAGCGAGATTCCAGCGCAGACGGCGACTTCCCGGCCCGATCGCACCGCCCAGCTCGCCACAGCAATGCGCGCTATCAGCAACGCCTTTGATCCACAGTACACTCCAGCGGTCATCATCGAACAGATGGGCCGCCTGCTAGATGCCACTGGGGTGGCTCTAGTTGAAGGCGCATCGATTGATCGCTCGCACGCCTATTTCTGGACTGCGCCGGGAGAATCAGGGGAGCAGGCGCTGGCGATCTTACAAGCGGTGGTGCGCGATCCGGTTGCACTGGCATGGCGATCCATCCCTGAACCATTTGTTTACATGCCGCACCTGTTGCCAAAACTAGCCGGATTTCCGCTTCCTGATATTGGCGGTGTCATACTGGTGACGCGCCCGGCCCAATTATGGATGGCGACTGAGCAACAATGCGGCGCGATATTGGCGACTCATGGCGCGGCGATGCTGCGCTACGCCCGGCTGTACAACGACTTGCAGGCCTATGCCGCCCAAACCGAGGTCATTAACTCACTGGTCTTTTTTCTCAGCACCTTGCTCGATCCGGTGCGCCAGCTTGATATAGTCGTGCAACGCATCCTCGCCATCACCCGGCTCGACGCTGGGTTGATCGCACTGAAAGAAGATCAGCGCCTCACCATTGCCGGCACACTGCAGAGCGCCATCGATCAAGCGCAGATAGCAGCCCTGATCGAGACCGTCTTTGCCACCGGCCAACCAGCGTGGCTCTGCCGGCGCCATGCCGCGACTGAACCACTGCCGTGGCCGTTAGCCGATTTTTGCGATCTGGTGGTGCTGCCGCTAATGGTGAATGCCACTGGCGCTGGCGTGCTCGTGATCGGTAGCCACGCTCACCGCCATATCAGCGGCGAAGATTTGAGTTTGTTGCTCACCATTGCGCAGCAATTGGGGTTGGCGCTGAGCAATGCGCGCCTGCGGCAAATAGCGAGCGAGAACGAGGCATTACGGCAAGCCAATCAGCTTAAGAGCGCCTTTCTAGCCAGCGTCTCGCACGATCTACGCTCGCCGCTAACCGCCATCCGCGCCTCAGTTGAGGATCTCCTCGACCGACAGCATGCCGTTTCGGTGACTGAAAATCGGGCCTTGCTGTGCAATATCGCCCGCGAAACCACCCGCCTCAGCCGGTTTGTCGATCAACTGCTCGATCTATCGCGTATCGAAGCCGGAACCTTGCCGATCGACCGCGAGTGGGTTGAGCTGGCAATGCTGGTGAAGGATGTAGTAACGAGTTTTGGCCAGCACGATCCAGGATGCCGCATCGAAACCTTCATCTCGCCAACCTTGCCGCTACTCTACATTGATCCGATCTTGCTGGCGCAGGTGTTGTGGAATCTGATCGAAAATGCGCACAAATATGGCCCACCAACGGGGCCGGTCACAGTGGAAGCCTTCTGCACCAGCACCCAGTTGGTGATCAGCGTCGGCGATCGCGGACCGGGGATTCCGCCCGCCGAACGGCAGCGCATCTTTGAACGGTTCTACCGGCTCGAACGCGACCGGCGCAGTCATCGCAGCGGTAGCGGGCTGGGGCTAGCCATCTGTCACGGTATTGTCACCGCCCACGGCGGCAAGATCTGGGTTGATGATCGTCCGGGGGGTGGGAACGTGTTTCGGATCGTGTTACCACTGGTGAGCGACGAACCGCCAGTGTGGCTGGGTGATGACAAGTCAGCATGAAACAGCGCATTCTAATTGTCGATGACGATCCGGGGATTGTCGCCGCGATCACGCCGGCGCTGCGGGCGCAAGGTTACGAGGTGTCCGCTGCCCATGACGGCGAAACGGCGCTGGCAGCGTTCCGGCAGGTGGGGCCGCATTTGGTGCTGCTTGATCTGGTGATGCCGAAACTGGGCGGTATTGGCGTTTGCCAGCAGATTCGCCAGCAAAGCGCAACACCGATCATCGTCGTGAGCGTCAAAGGCGCGGAAGCTGATATTGTCACCGCGCTCGACAATGGGGCCGATGATTATCTGGTCAAACCCTTCAGGCTGAGCGAATTGCTGGCCCGGATTCGGGCCGTGTTGCGGCGAAGCCGTGCCCCACAGCCGCTGATCCAATGCGCCGATTTGGTGATCGACACCACCCGGCGGATCGTCTTGCGGCAAGGTCAACCAGTGAGCTTAACCCCGATCGAGTACGCCGTGCTGGCCGAACTGGTGGCGCACCGCAACGGCGTGGTCACGGCGCGCCAAATCGTGCAGCGGGTATGGGGTCCGCAGTATGCCGACGCGACCGATTACGTCAAAGGTGTCATCCGGCGGCTGCGAGTCAAACTCGAACCCGATCCCGCCCACCCGCGTTACATCATCACAGAACCGCACGTCGGCTACCGGTTCAACGACGCCTCCGGTACGGTATCGTCGCCGTCATCGCCGTAGGAATAGTGCGGCGCAATGTCCTGAAAGTAAGAACATTGTAGCGCAATGTCCCTCCCTCACAGAATCGCAATCCGAATGCCCCCCACGGTTTAACGCCCGCTGTACTTATGGCAACAGACGGGTAGCTCAGCATGCACCGCAATCAGCTCACGCCATTGACATCACGATACGTTCCAATAGTATCGTTCGTTCGAGTCAATACGTCGTCTTTATAATAGCGAAGGAGGCCGTTTTGTTCGAAAGCGCACCAAGCGACAGAGCCACGCATGCAGGTTAGGCAATGCAACGACAATCGTATCTTCAGGAACCACTGTATCGTTTTGTGAAAGGAAGCTGACTTATGCGCATCCGAACTGCAATCATCGCCGTTATCGTTACGCTCAGTCTCTTCCTCAGTGGCATGCGCGCCGCTATTTATGCGTCGCTCTCCGCTATCCCCGCGGAACGCCTGCTTAACCCCGACGGCACCCTGCGAATTGACAGTGCCTCCAGCGGCACGCTTGACGTGAGCGGCTGGTAGGTCGCCCTCGACCCGCAGCGAGGAGCCGTTTTCCAGTCCCTTGCCAGCGGCGCTGCGCAACGGACGAACCTCAGCGCTAATCCCAACACGCTGAACCGCTGGGTCTCCGCCCTCGTGGTGAGCGGTAGCAACCTGTACGTGGCGGCGACTTCTTCGACGCCGCCGGTATTCCTCAAGCCGATTACGTGATCGCTTACCTCGTACTACCATCGGTACAAGCCATCACCCGCATCAAGCCAAACCCCATCAACAATACCAGCGTGCAGTTCCAAGTCACCTTCGATGAACCGGTAGCGGAGGTGGACACCGCTGACTTCGCCCTGACCGCCACTGGCACGCTCAGCGGTGCGAGCATTACGAATGGCAGCGGCGCGACGTACACAGTCATTGTCGCCGTTGGTGCTGGCACGCTGCGCCTCGACATACCGGCTAGCGCTACGATTGCTGACTTAGCCGGGTTGAGTGTGAACAACCTCCCCTTCACGACGGGCGAGAGCTACCTTATCCCTGCGCGGATTTACGTGCCGCTGGTACAGCGGTAAACACCGGTCGGAACGGCGAATTCACGGGCCGGGAGCGTGCTGCTCCCGGCCCGATTGTTGTCCATCACCCCGGCATGCCGCGCGCCACGTACCGCGTCTGCCGGCAACACCGTAGCGGTGTAAGGCTATGAAGGCGCAATGTCCCTACGAGGTCACCTTTTGCGCTAACAACATATGTAATGCCGAATGGTCAAGATCGCCGTGCCCACGCGCAACCAACGTCTCGTAGCGGGTGATGGTATCGCGCAAGTGAGGCAGCTCGATCCCTGCTGCTGCCGCCATCGCCGCCGCCATGCGCAAATCCTTGAGCTGCGTCGTTACTTTGCCACCGGGGATGTAGCGTCGCGCTGCCATGCGCGCGCCGTGGATCTGCAACACTTTCGAGTCGGCAAAGCCACCGGCCAGCGCGGCGCGGAGCAGTGCCGGATCAAGGCCATACGCCTCGGCTAAGACGGTTGCTTCGGCGACAGCCTGTATGGTCAAACCGACAATCAGTTGGTTGATGACTTTAGCAGTATGGCCAGCCCCAGCCGGGCCAACGTGAGTCGGTCGGCCCAATGCGCTGAGTATTGGCCACGCCCGCCCCACATCAGCATCCGCGCCTCCCACCATAATCGCCAGCGTACCTGCTGCCGCCCCTTCTGGGCCACCCGACACCGGCGCATCAACCCACCCAATCCCGCGCGCGGCCAGTGTCGTCGCGTGTGCCTGTGAACGCAGCGGGTCGGAACTACCCATATCGATCACCAATTGGCCGGGTTGTAACAGCGGATCAAGCCGTGAGAGCAGATCATCAACTGCCGCCGAGTCGCTCAGCATCAGAATCAGCACATCCGCGTGCGCCGCTTCCGCGAGCGTGGTCGCCAGCGGAATCCCGGCGGTAAGTTCGGGATCGAGCGGCGAGCGATTCCAACCCACCAACGACCAACCGGCAGCCAACAAGGTGCGGGCCATCGGCCGGCCCATCAAGCCAAGACCAAGCAACGCCACCGTCATTGGGCCACCCCCGGCGCCATTGTGCGCTCCATCAACCGGCGCAAGCGCACGGTGGAATGGTTCGTTTCGTAGGCGACATCATCCCAACGCACCACAGCCCCGGCTGGAATCGGTCGCAGGGTACGGATACCGTGAGCAAGACCGATCGGCAACGCGCCGGCAGCCACCGAATCGGCAGCCGGCATCAGCTTACCGTACACCGTGTAGCCACCCTCGCCATCGAGCGCCTCACCCTCGGCGAGATCACGCTTAGCCACCGCCACCACATCACCCAGAAACGCTTGCGGACAACCGGTCGCCTCGTGGCGCAAACCCACCCGCAACACCGAGATCGGCAACTCAAGGCCGATCAAGTGGTAAGGACGGTAGAGCGCGCTGTAGACGCCGCTTGAATCGGTGACAAGACCATATTCGGCAAAACAACGCCGCACGTAGTCGTCGGGCGCGGCAAAGACCACGTAGACTCCCCAGCGCAGATCGCGGAAGACTGGGCGGCCATCGCGTTCGAGCGACGAGACCACCTCAACGGTGCCGGCGTGGGCCAGTTGACCGCCAGCCGTCTGCGGGCGCAAGACGTGAGCTAAATCATCGACCCCGCACGGCGGGAAGGTAAGGCCATGGGGTTGCGGGTGCAAATGGCATGCATTCGCCACCGCCGCCATCTCGATCGCCGACTTGGTACCGTCGAGAAAGGAATTGAACATCTGCGGGTTCATTCCGCCAGCGGCAGCCTGCTCGGCGCTGAGACCGTAATACTGCCAGACAGTTTCTGGCGTGCTTTGGTGGTAATGGGGCAGATAGCGCGTGCCTTTACCGGCGCAAATCACCTCAAAGCCACAAGCCCGCGCCCACTCCACCTGCTCGGCAATCAGGGCCGGCTGATCGCCATAAGCCAGCGAGTAAACAACGCCAGCTTCGGCGGCGCGGCGAGCGAGCAACGGGCCAACCAGCGCATCAGCCTCGACATTCACCATCACAATGTGGCGACGGTGCTCGATCGCGAGCAGACAGTGCGCCACCCCCGCCGCCGGCACGCCGGTTGCTTCGACGATCACATCAAGGCCATCGGCGGCAATTAACGCTGCGGCATCGTCACCTACATACGTAGCACCGGTCTTGAGCGCATCGGCTAGCGATCCCGCAGCATATTGTTCGACAGGCCAGCCGGCCCGCGCCAGCGCCGCCCGCGCCCGATCGGGCGCCAGATCGGCGACGCCAAGCACGTGCAAACCGGCCACCCGGCGAGCCTGCGCCAAAAACATTGTGCCAAACTTCCCGGCCCCGATCAAGCCTACCCGCAACGGGCGCCCCTCGGCCACCCGGCGAGCCAGCAGCGCGAGCAGATCATTCATATCCCTTCTCCTTATGTATGCACCCACCATAGAAAAAAGAGACAGGGGATATTGGCCCGCCTCCCTCATCCCTACTCCCTGTTCCCCACTCCCAAAAACTCATCGGCGTGTCATATTGTACCCGATCCGATTGTGGTACACTGCTAGTATGCAACACCAACTCGCGCAACACCTCCGCCAACTCAGCGCCCAACGCTGGCGCCAGCACGCGATCGAAACACTGGTGCGCACCGTCAGCATTGGCTTCATCATTGCCTGCATTGGCACCATCTTGCCAATATTAGGGATCGCGCCATTAGCCCGCCCGCTGCTGGGGTGGATCATTGCCGGCAGCGCCATTCTTGGTGGTATGCAAACGCTAGCCTTCCGCTTAACACCCCAAATCGCGGCCCGGCGGCTCGATCGCCGGTTTCGGTTGCAGGAGCAATTGAGTACCGCGTTGGAATTGAACGGCGAGCCAAGCGGGGTCGCGGCCCAGCTAGCGCAGCAAGCCCAAGAGAGTGTCAAACGCATTCAATATTATGTCAATCGAACACGACAGCCGCTCTGGCCGGAAGCGTTGATGTTAAGCGCGCTCCTGCTAGTCTTGGCTGGATTGCTGGCACTGGTGGAGCGACCGATCCCGCCGGTTGGCAGCGCTGAGCCGTTACCTCCTTTAAACCGGCCCGATCCAGTGGTCGACGCACCCGCGCCGGAGCCGCCACCGCTCACCGGGGAGCCAACCGCTCTAGGTGGGACTGATCCGGGCGTATTGTCGGCGCTCGCCGATGCGTTGCGTGATCAGAGCATTACCCGCCCGGCGGCTGAGGCGTTGGATCGGGGTGACATTGCCGGCGCGGCTGATGCATTGCGTGAACTGGCCGATCAGATGGGCGAGATTTCGCCGGCAGCGCGAGAAGCCATAGCCCAAGCGTTGCGGGAAGCGGCGCGTGACATTGCGCAAGTGCGGCCCGATCTGGCCGATCAGATGCGAGCTACGGCTGACGCACTGCAATTCGGCGATGCGCTGGCCGGCGCCACCGGAGTTGAGGCGCTGGCCGATGCGCTCGAGCGCCAACCAGCCGTGCCGGTAGCCGATGGCGGCGGCGGTGGGGCCGGCAACGCTCCCGGCAGTCAACGCCGTGAGCAAACGTTTAGCCCGCTGGGTGCCGATGGCAGGCCGTTCGAGCTCGAAAGCAGCGGCACCGGTCAAATACCGGCTGCTGGTGCAAACACGGGGCAAGCTGGCAGCGACCAGCCGGGTGGATTATCGATCCGGTCGAGCAGCAACAGCGCCGGCGGCCCCGTGCAAGCTGCCGACGATCCGCTGCATATTCCTTCGGATGTACGCGATGTGGTTCGCAACTATTTTTCGCCGTAAACCGGCTGTCGTTGAACCGCCTCTGTTTGATGAAGCCTTCTTGCGCCGGCTTGAACGGCTCAGCCTGCAGGCGCAACGCACCCTACGCGGCACGCCAACTGTAGGCCAACACCCCAGCCGCCAGCAGATGCCGGCGACCATTTTTAATGACCATCGTCCTTACGTGCATGGCGATGATCCGCGCTATCTCGACTGGCATGCCTACGCGCGCCAAGAACACTTGCTGGTGCGCCTAGGTGAGATCGAGCAAGAGGTGGCGGTGAGTATGATCGTTGACACCTCGCGCAGTATGGCAACCGGTGAACCAGCACGACTACGATTGGCGCTCCAATTGGCTGGCGCGATTGGTTATCTTGCGTTAGCCCATGGCGATCAGGTTACGGTGTTGGCTAGCGGGCAAACGGGGCCAGTGTTCGGGCCGGTGCGTGGCAAAGCACTGGCCGTCAGCCTTTTTCGTCACCTGCGCGCGCTGGCGCCGGGCCATCAGACCGATCTGGCGCAAGCGACGCAGCAAGTCGTGCAGCGGCGACCACAGGGCGGATTGGTGCTCGTGATTTCCGACCTGCTGACGCCGATGCCAATTGAAACGATTGCTCAATACTTACCGGCTCCACGTTGGCAAGTGCTGGTGTTGCATTTGCTGAGCCAAGCCGAGTTGGAACCAACCCTGTATGGCTCGCTCGAGTTAGTTGATAGTGAAACGGGTGAGCAGTTGGTGATCGACCTTGATGACGAGACGCTGGCTGCCTATCGTGCGGCGGCGCATGCATGGCGTTCAGCGATTGCTCAGCGCTGCACTGCGCGCGGGATGGCGTATGCGCCAGTGATGGTGAATTGGCCGCTCGAACGCCAGATCATCCCGTTTTTGCGTGTGCGACGGTTTTTAGGGTAATGGTAAGGGTGCGAAGGGCTGGAAACGCAAAGGTGCCAAGAGCACCAAGGACGTGAAGGAAGCACACTGTGAGTTTATGACGTGGGAATGCCATGACCTTGCTTGCTCCGCTTGGTTTACTTGCACTCTTGACCTTGCCGGTAATTGTCATCTTGCATCTGAGGCAAGCACGCCGGCGACGTACTGTGGTACCTTCACTCCTGCTCTGGCAACAGCTCGTGCCACGGCCAACCGCCCATCGCCGCCGGCGATTACGCTGGAGCTTGCTACTGTTCCTGCATTTGTTAGGAGCATTCCTTATCGGGTTCGCGTTAGCCCAACCCCAACTCCCCTTGCCGTGGCTGGGTTCAGTGCGAGCGACCGCGATCCTGATCGATACCTCTACCAGTATGGCACTGCGCGAAGGCGGCAACGCCCGGCTCGAACGCGCGCGCCAACAGGCCGCTACCTTCATTAGGCAGATGCGCGGCGCCGATCAGGTCGTGCTGATCAGCGCCGGGCCGCAGGCACGCCTGATTGACCGCGGTAGCAGCGCCGATGCGGCACGCCTGCTAGCGGCACTCGAACAGGTGACAGTCGAAGGTGCGGGTAGTGATGTGAACGGTGCGCTGACCATCGCCGAAACTTTTCTGCTCGACCAACCCGGCGCACGGGTGGTCTGGTTGACCGATGGCGCCTTACCTCTGCCTGATCTCACCGTTTTACGGCTGCCGCTCCAGATCGAAGTGCTTGGCACGGATCAACCGAACCGCGCCGTCGTCACGCTCGCCGCGCGATCAGGCAACGCCGGCGCAGTGCATGTCTACGCCCGGCTAGCGAACCATGGCAATCAACCGTTCCGCGGCACCGTGCGGCTGCTGGTTGATGAACGGATCAGCCGCAATGAAGCGGTGAACATGCGTCCCGACACCGCTTTGGAATTGGCATGGACATTACCCGGCCCAGCGCAACAGATCCGGTTGGAATTGAACGGCAACGACGGCTTGCCACTCGACGATGCGGCGGTGGTGAATGTCAGCGGCCAGCGCCCGATCAATGTTGTGTTAGTTGCTAACGACGCACCAGCACTGGCGCGGGCCTTGCAAGCGATGCCGGAAGTGCGGCTGACCACCGTCGATCCAGCGGCGTTTGTCCCCGACGCCGCTGCCGATCTCACGATCTTTGTGAACACGCAACCTCGACGCTGGCTAGCGGGTGCCATGCTGATCATCAATCCTCCGGCTGGTGAGTTACTCCCCAGTAACGGCCCAACTCCCGCCGGAACGACGCTCACCTTTACCCCTGCCGGTGAAGCATTGTTGCGCGATGTCAATCTGGGCGGGATCGCGTGGGGTCGAATTGCCGCAATCGAACCGCCAGCGTGGCTGACCCCGCTCGCGCTCAGCGATGGCATTCCGCTAATCCTGCGCGGAAGATTCGAGCACAGCGAGGTGGCGGTCTGGAATTTCGATGTAGCGAACGAAGCGCTTACCACACGGTTAGCCTTTCCGCTGCTCGTCGCCCGCACCGTGCGCGATCTGACCCCGCCGCCCGCGCCGGTTGCGTTGATCCTCGGCGCGCCGCTGGTTTACCAAGCCGATATTCGGGCAACGCAACTGACTGTGATTGACCCCAACGGAAACAGAACGACGATCGCCGTGCAGCCGGCCATTCCGGCCACCATCGAGCCAAGGCAAGTCGGAGTCTACCGCGTGCAAGAGTGGGCGGGTGACCAACTCCTGCGCGAAACGCAGTTCCCAGTGAACGCCGGTGCCATCGGCGAAGCGGATCCGACGCCGCGCTTTGCCAGCGCCGCCATCGGCGCAGCGCCGGTGCAAACGCCGGTAACCCGCGCCGCGGCGCCGCAACCGCTGTGGTCGTGGCTGATCATTGCTGCGATCATCGTCTTGATTGGCGAATGGTTGTACATCCAACGCCGGCCCCAAGTGGAGGCGCGATGATCTGGCAATCTCCTCATCTATTCTGGCTGTTGTTGGCGTTGCCGGCATTAGTGCTAATCTGGCGGCGAGCTGGCCAGCGCTTGCCGTGGCCGGTGGTTGGGATGAGAATGCTCATTGTCGCCTTCCTGATCACCGCACTGGCAGATCCGATCTGGCAACAACCGGGAGCGCCAGCAACCGGCCCACTCCTTGTGCTGTACGATCAATCGGCTAGTCTCACTGCGGATGGGCAGGCAGCAATCCGCGCCGAGGCCCAAGCTATCGCCGATGCCAGCGGCCCGACCACGCGCCTGCTGGCGTTTGGTGCCAATGTGGTGGCTGGCGGTGATCGGTTGCCCGATAGCGCCGGCAGCGACCTCGCCGCCGCGTTACGAATGGCCCGCCAACTGTTGCCCGCTGGCGGCAGAGTGATTGTGATTAGTGACGGCCAGCATACCGGCGGCAATGTTTTGGCCGAAGCGCATCGCGCTGCGCAGGCTGGCATCCAGATCGATGTGCGTTACGTCGCCCCGCCAACTATTGCAGAAGTTGCCATCACCCGACTCGACCTGCCGGCCTTGCTCCGTAGCGGCGAGGTATTTGACCTCACTATCACAACCGTCTACCGCGCTCTGCACAGCGCCGAACCGCTGGCTGCCCGACTGCGGGTATGGGCCGATGAGCAACTGCTCGGCGAAGAACCGATCTTTATTCCACCCGATCAGCACCAGTTCACCATCACCCATACCGCCGGCGAACCGGGAATCTTGCGCCTGCGCGCCGAAGTGATCCCCGTCGGCAATGACACATTTCACGCCAACAACACGGCGGCAGCGACGGCACTGGTGATACCGCCGCCAACAATTCTCCTGCTTGAAGGTTATCGCGATGGCGGCACCATGCTCGCCGCAACGCTGCGCCAGTCCGGCATGCTCGTGGAACGCCTGCCGGCGGCGTCGTTACCAGCCAATCTCGACCAGCTTACCGCCTATGACGGCATTGTGCTGGTGGATGTGCCAGCCAACCAGTTGTCATTCGAGCAGATGGCTGCCCTGCGCGAAATTGTGCGCAGCGAAGGCAAGGGGCTGACGGTGCTCGGCGGCAAGCAGTCGTTCACCCTCGGCGGCTACGCTGAGACACCACTGGCCGAGGCGCTGCCGCTAGTGATGACGCCGCCGCCACGCCCGCAACGCACACCGGTATCGCTCTTGCTGATCATCGACCGCTCGGCCAGTATGAGCGCCACATTTGGCGTGAGCAAATTTGACATGGCCAAAGAAGCGGCTATCCTCGCCCTCACCGCCCTGCAACCGAGCGACCGAATCGGTGTGTTGGCGTTCGATACCGATACCTTGTGGACGGTGCCATTCCAAGCGGTGGGTGAAGGTGCTAACGTTGCCGCTTTACAAACGCAGATCGCGACTATGCCGCTCGGAGGCGGCACCAACATCGAACGGTCACTGGCAGTTGGGCTGCCGGCGCTGGCCGCTGAGCCGCACAGCGCGCGCCACGCTGTCTTGTTAACCGACGGACGCAGTTACTTTAATAACTACTCGCGCTATCAGCAATTGATCGAGACTGCCCGCGCCGAGCAGATCACCCTTTCCACCATCGCGATTGGGCTAGATGCCGACACCGAGCTGCTCGAACAATTGGCGCAATGGGGCAATGGACGCTATTATTTTGTGGCTGACGCCGCTGACTTACCGCGCATCACGCTGCAAGAAAGCGAAATTGCTGGCGCTGAACTCACGGTCGAACAACCGGTATCGGCCCTGCTCAAGCAACCGCATCCGTTGGTGCGCAACCTTGATCCGCGCGCACTGCCGATCCTTGATGGCTATATCGCGCTGCAACCACGCCCTGAAGCTACTATCGTGCTCGAAAGCTCAGCGGACGATCCATTGCTAGCGGTCTGGCAATACGGCTTGGGTCGCAGCGTGGCGTGGACGGCGAGCGCCGCTGCGCCGTGGGCGACGAAGTGGCCGGGATGGCCCGAATACGATCGGTTCTGGAGCCAGATTGTGCGCTATACGCTGCCTACGCCCGATAGCGGGCCGTTGCAGGTGCGGGTTGAACCGACGGCTGCCGGGGCGCGGCTAGTGGTTGCAGCGCAGACGGCAGGAGGAGTGCCGATCGATTTGGCGCAGGCCAGCGCGCGCGTCACCCTCCCCGACGGGAGCGAGCAGAGTGTCAGTTTGGCACAGATAGCGCCGGGTACGTATGCGCGTGAGCTGGCCTTGGCCACAACCGGGCCGTACCAGATCACCGTTGCCTTGTTCGCCGGCGGGCAAACTCTCCAGCGCAGCATCGGCTACGTATTACCGCCCCCGGCTGAGTATGCGCTTACCGATCCAGCGCAGGGGGAAGCCCTCTTGCAACAGATCGCCACCATCACTGGCGGGAGTCTGGAACCGACGCTGACAGCAACAACCGTGCCGCCTATATCATCCACCGTTACATATCTCTGGCCGCTGCTAGCGGGGCTAGCCTTGGCGCTCTGGCTAGCGGAAATTGCGCTGCGGCGGAATCGGTTCGCGTTATGAAACGTAAGCTTTGCTATGATTCCAGCTATCGACACCATCATCACCACCGCTATTCACGAACGCATCTTCCCCGGCGCGGTCGTTTTGGTCACACAGGATGATCGCCTGATCCACGCCGCCGCTTACGGCACGACTATGTACGATGATCCCGGCACCAGACCGGTGACGCTCGATACCATCTACGATCTCGCCTCGCTGACTAAAGTCTTTACCGCAACTGCGGCGCTGCGCTTACATGACGCCGGAATGCTGCCGCTCGACCGGCCAGTGCAGCACTGGCTGCCGGCGCTACAGGCTAGCGGCATCACGGTGCGCCACTTGCTCAGCCATCAAAGCGGGTTGGCTGTGCAAATGGCACCGCTGGCCCGCGCCGGCGCCCATACGATCCGGCAAACGGTGTATACGGCGACACCTAAGCACCCACCCGGCAGCGTGACCGAATACGCCAACCTCAACACCTTTCTGCTCGGCGAGCTGGTGGCAGTGATTTACGGCGGCCCGCTCGACCAAGCGATCAGCGAGCTGGTCTGCGCACCGCTCGGCATAGAAGAGACCCGTTTCCGCCCGCCAGTGGAATGGCAGCCACGGATTGCCCCTACCGAATGGGATGAGGCATGGCGCGGCGGTCTCGTCCATGGTGTCACCCACGACGAGAGTGCCTATGCGCTGGGCGGCATCGCCGGCCATGCCGGCCTATTTGGCATTGCAAGCGAAACGCTGCGCCTTGTGCAACTCTTCTTGCGCGACGGGGCATGGGAAGGCCAGCAGCTCTTGCGCTCAGAAACGACACACGCCGCGCTGACACCACAAACCGAGCGCACCGGGCAACCGGTCAGTGGATTGGGCTGGATGCTCCGACGGCCATATCTGGGACCAGCCATCACGACCGGATTCGGCCACAGCGGGTTTACCGGCCCGATCATGGTTGGGATTCCTCAAGAACGGCTTGCCATCATTGTGCTGTGTAACCGTACTTACCCGCACCGCACCCCGCCGCCATACCGGCATCACGCAGTGGTAGCGGCAATTACGCAAGCGGTCTGGCAAACCATCACCGGCTGGCCCTAGCATGATACCCTCTGCCCACGCTTAGCGGCAGTCATGCAGTCTGCTATCGTATGGAGTGCAGCAGTTTTCCTGCCGCACGTATATCAGATCGAAGCGAATTGATATAATACAAGCAGAGCCTTGCAACATATGTAGGGAGGCATCAAGATGAGCCGCAAACGCTACCAACAATGGTTTCGCATCTTAAGCGCAGTAATCATCGGCATCCTCGTGCTGGCGCTGGTGGTGACGGCCATGATGCCATATTAAGCAGAAAGGATGTACCACATGCCCTATACCATGCTCTACGATGGCAACTGCCGGATGTGCCGCCAACAAGCTAAGTGGGTCGCGATGTACGACGAGCAGCGCCAAATCGAATTGCTTGACGCTAACAGTACGGCTGCCCGCGAGCGGTTTCCGCAGATTAGCCACGAGGAAGCGATGGGGCAACTGCACGTCGTCGGGCCAGACGGGACAATCTATCGCGGAGCTGAAGCGGTTCGCGAACTCTTGTTGCGGCTGCCAGCCTTACGCGGGTTAGGCGAACTGATGAGTCTGCCCGGCGCGCTGACAGTGGCTGGGCCGATCTACAACTTTATTGCCCGCAACCGCTACCTCTTCGGGGGCAATCCTGTCTGCGACGACGGATCGTGCCGGCGAGCGTAGATGGGCAGACAGCACTTAGAAACACGAATACAGTAGATGGCCGTGGAAGGCGTTGGTTTCCCCTCACCCCCGTCCCCTCGTCCGCTGGAGCGGGCGAGGGGCGCTGCTACGTTCCGCTCGAGCAATCTCGTTGCCGCCCACCCAGCGACGCCGCACAGCACACAAAGACGCACGTGCAACAGGGGTTAGGTTCACCGCGTCGCCTTTCCCCGCTGCGCTCTCAGCGCCCTCTGCGGTAAACAATGCCCCCTCCCGCAAGGTAGGAACGGGAACCGGGGGGCGAGCCATCAACCCGCGCAGCAGGCTGCGTACCCGCAGCCCAGACCTGAAGGGCCGGGGCAAAGCATAGCCACAAAGAGACACACACGAAAAAGTGGTGGGTTTTTGGGGCTGTTCGAGACCCCACCCCCATCCCCGTCTCTGCGAGGGGAGGGCAAGCACCTTCCGCCCCTCGAGGGGGTGAGCTAGGTTAAGGGCAATTCCCCCGTGACATTACGCCGGGCAAAGCGCGGTGAAGCAATCCCCACGACCGCGGGACAGATACCTAGAGGCATGCTACCCGCCTGAGTGGGAGATTGCTTCGGAGGCTATGCCCCTCGCAATGACAACAGGGTTACGCTCTCACAATGACCGATGGCCACTTACGCCAATTCCAACGTATGCCGCTTGCGTAGCCGATCGAACCGAAACGGGGTAAGATCGTACTGCATTGAGCCTTGCCCAACCAGATCGGCCACGATCTCGCCGATTAATGGGGCAAACTTAAAGCCATGGCCGGCGCAGGGAACAGCAATAATAATTTGGCTATATTCAGGATGGCGATCAATGAGGAAATCGCCATCAGGCGTATGGGTATAGCGACACGTCTCGGCGCGTATCAGCCGGGTCGCAAAACCGGGAAGCGTCTGTTCGAGCCGGCGCGCGATCCGTTCGTTCTCAGCCGGATCGGGGAGTGGCGGCGGTTCGTAGGGGTTATGCACCAGCGGACCAACACCGTGGCGCCCGGCCTTCACCCCTTCACCGAGATCGGGGAAACAGATGAGTGGTGGTTCAGTGCCACTGTCGTGATCGATGACCACCGGCAGATAGCCTACCTTGCTTAACACCCGGTCGCGGGGCAGAAAACAGGCAGCTTGCTCGCGGGTGACCAGCAATGGAAATGACACGCCAAGACTGCGCAGCAGCACCGGCGTATACGAGCCGGCGGCGATCACAACCCGCTGCGCGCGATAGGTTGCGCCAGCAGCATCAACCCGCACACCAGCCCCATCTGGTGCAATACGATCGACCCGCACCCCCACAGCAATGGCAGCGCCATAACGGCGCGCCTGTTCTATAAATGTCGCCACACAGCGCGAAGCCGGCAACACCCCGCCATCCGGTTGGTACAAGCCTATAGTCTGATCAGAGATCGAGAGTTGGGGAAAGTGTGTGCGCAGTTCAGATGCTGATAACTGTGCAAACGTCACTCCGGCAGCAGCGAGATTGGCGGCCCGCGCTTGGAGGGACGGCAAATCGGCTACTCCTAGCTCAAGCGCACCGGTTTTGATGAGCAATCGTTGGCCAGCATCAGCTTCGAGATCAGACCATGCCTGCCGGGAGGCGATGGCCAGTTGCGTATAGTGTAGTTGGGGATAGGCGTAGCTGATCAAACGCGACAACCCATGCGAACTTCCGCGCGCATGCCCGATAGCAAACTGTTCGAGCAGCAGCACCCGCCGTCCGCGCCGGGCAAGCGCATACGCTGTCGCCGCGCCCATCACCCCGCCGCCTACAATCAACACTTCGAGCATACGCATAACGCGCCTCGCTTCGCGGAGCTGCTAGTTGTCTATTTGAATCATACCACCTTGCGTTACAGGGGGGAAAAGAGCGGGCAGTCTCACTCGCGGCGATCTTCGCGCCAGCGGAAGACAAACTGCTTATCGCCGGGCCGATCACGACGGAAACGCCAGAGGCGGGTCGGGCGACCGCGTCCCTCGCGCATATAGGGAGTCTCTTCGAGAATACCGGCCTCTTTGATTTTGCGGTAGAAGTTGCCTTTATCGAGCTTCTCACCCAGAATTTGTTCGTAAATATGCTTTAATTCAAGGATTGAGAAGAGTTCGGGCAATAATTGGAATGCCAGCGTCGTATATTCGAGCTTCGAGCGCAAGCGCGAGAGGGCATAGGCCAGAATCTGGTCATGATCGAAGGCCAGTGGCGCCGGCACATGATCGACCGGAAACCAGCGCACGTCGCTGTTTTCATCGCTAGCGCGGATCGTCTGGGCATCGGCGCGCACCAGCGCAATGTAGGCCACACTGATCACACGGTGGCGCGGATCGCGTTGGACATCACCGAAGGTGTACAGTTGTTCGAGGTACACATCGCGCACCCCGGTCTCTTCTTCAAGCTCACGCCGCGCCGCCTCTTCCAACGACTCATCAAGCCGGATGAATCCGCCCGGAATCGCCCAGCGCCCTTGGAATGGCCAGCGCTTGCGTTGCACCAATAACACATGCAAGGTGCGATTGATCAAGCTGAAGATGACAACATCAACCGTTACCGCCGGTAATTGGTATTTGCTGACATCGTAGAGAGCTGGACGTTCATCCTGCATGATCGAGCCTTTCCTCCGGTTGCACTTTAGTGTTATTCATACACTAAAATAACCTCCATGTCAAGTCATCGCCGCAGCTGCCGCGCCGAGCAAGCCGGCTTTTGGTTCAAGGATGACATGCAGCGGCACGTGGGCCAGCAGGTCACTAAAGCGACCCTTATCACGGAAGATCTGCAAGAAGCGTTCGCGTTTGATCAACGAGAGCACCCGTGGCGGCAAGCCGCCGCCGATATACACCCCGCCAGTCGCCAACACCTTCAGGGCCAGATTACCGGCTTCGGCGGCGAGAATATCCACAAATAACTCCAGCGCCGTGCGCGCCACCAGACACATCCCCTCGGTTGCCATCCCCGCCTGCACAATAATCGGCGTCGGATCAGCCGCCGCAGCCAATTGTTCGGCAACCGCCGGCGTCTCGCGCTGGAGGAGCCGGTCACGCACGAAGGCGTACAAGTTTGGAATGCCAATCCCTGAACAGACGCGCTCGTAGCTGACGTGATTGAAGCGTTGGTGGAGATAATCGAGCAGGTCTTTTTCCACCTGATTGCGAGGCGCAAAGGTTGCATGCCCACCTTCAGAGGGATGCGGGCGGTAGCGTGTACCATCCCACGTCAAGAACGCCTCACCCAAGCCGGTGCCCGGCGCGATCACGCCGATCGCACCACCGGCTACCGGTGCGCCGGGCGTGAGGGTCGCTAAATCGTCAGGCTCAAGGATCGGCACTGCCTGCGCGATAGCCTCAAGGTCGTTGAGCAAGCGCACCGGCGCGCCCCTTAGTGCGCTGCTCAACTCAGCGGCATCGATCGTCCACGTGAGATTGGTAATGCTAGCGCGCCCAGCAACTACTGGGCCGGCTACGCCGAAGGCAGCACCGGCGATCGCCGCCGGATGTTGGGCCAAAAACTCGGCAATAATTGCCTGTAGGCTCGGATAGCGAGCACTGGGAAAGGTTTGCTCGACGAGCGGATGATGCGGCCCGCCGGCCTGATCGAACAAAGCAAGGATGGTTTTGGTGCCGCCAATGTCGCCGGCTAGATACATACGTCACCTACGTATCACAAATCGAAAAGAGCTGAACCACCACCACAACCAGCCAGCGATCTTTAGCGCACCGGCACTTCGGTCAGCGCAGCGCGCAAGGCGGCAATGGCGTCTGGGATTGGCTGCGGGCCAAATACTGCCGAACCAACCACGGCCACGGTCGCACCCGCAGCGGCGCACGCAGCGATCGTTGCTGGATGCACCCCACCATCAACCATAATCTCGACTGGCCGATCGCCTACCAGTGCGGCCAATCGTCGCACCTTACCCAACACCGAGGGAATCAGGGCTTGACCACCAAAACCGGGATTAACCGTCATCAGCAAGATCAACTCAACCTGATCGATCATCTCTTCGATCATACTGAGCGGCGTAGCCGGATTGATGGCTACACCGGCCTTCTTGCCCAAATCGTGGATCATCTGCACAGCCCGGTGCAGATGCGGCGTAGCTTCGGCATGAACGGTGATCAGGTCGGTGCCGGCAGCGGCGAAATCGGCTAGATAACGTTCAGGCTCGACAATCATAAGGTGGGCATCGAGCATCGCCCCGTAGCGATCGGCCAGCGGGCGCAATGCCCGCACCACCAAGGGGCCAAAGCTGATATTCGGCACAAACCGACCATCCATCACATCAAGGTGGATCCAGTCAATACCTGCGTCGCAGGCAGCAGCAATCTGTTCACCCAAGCGGGCAAAATCAGCCGTGAGAATTGAAGGCGCCAGCCGCATACGATACATCCAACTTATTCACAAGACCAACGGCTTTGTAAGCAGTACGTTACTCTCGATACTCTTCTTCAACGCGATCGGTACGCTACCAACGCAGTTCTCGCGCTCTTGACCGACGTATGCCACTGTGAGCCGCCGCAAAGCGGTGCAACAATCTCCGCTGCGAGCGCGATCACCCTTCTGAAGGGGAGCCATCTTCTATCCAGTCAAGCACGCGAAGCCGTGATCGTATGTCACCTAACTACCGCGCTATTGTACCGCATCTTAGCGCGTGAGATGGCGCACGCCTGAGGCACCGGCGACAAAGAGATCGGTTGCCAGCCCAACAAACAGACCGTGCTCGACGATGCCGGCCCGCGCTGCCAGCCGCGCCGCTAGCGCAGCCGGGTCGGCAATCGGGCCGTATGCCCAATCGAGGATCAAGTTGCCTTGGTCGGTACGGAAGGGTTGGCCATCGGTGCGCAGACGGAGGCGCACACTGCCGCCTTGCGCTTCAAGCCAGCGCGCCGTCGCCCGATGACCAAAATCTACCACCTCTACCGGTAAGGCGAAGCGCGTGCCAAGTACCGGCGAAAGCTTGCTCTCATCAACGATAATCGCTACCCGCCGGCTGGCTTGGGCAACCATCTTCTCGCGCAACAATGCGCCGCCGCCGCCCTTGATCAGCACCATCTGCGGATCAACCTCATCTGCGCCGTCAATCGTCAGATCAACCTCGCTCACCTCATCGAGTGTTGTCAGCGGAATACCTAGGTCACGAGCGAGCACTGCCGTCCCTTCGGCACACGGTACGCCTACAATATCGCGCAAGACGCCGCTGGCCAATCGCTCACCGATGAGGCGCGTGGCATGCGCCGCCGTGCTGCCGAACCCCAACCCGATCACCATCCCCGGCTGCACGAGTTCGACCGCCGCCGCCGCCGCCATTACTTTCAGAGTTTCGATAGATGGCATGGATCTCCCTACTGTTGAAATAACAGTCATTACCAAACTTTTCTGCAATGATACCGCGAGATGCGCAAGTTGTTGTCTGTACAGCGACGGGTACCACACCGCTTACCAGAACCTATTCTTGGTCAGTATCGAGATACGCACGCTGGAACGTATCCGTGAAGCAGTTTTTCCATCAGTTGCGAGGAACGTGATGCGTGGTGAAGTCAGGGGCAGGGTGTTTACGAGACTGGGCTATTTGTGCGGTAGAGGGGATAGCGCAAGCACGGCGGGCTTAGTAAGAAGTAAGGTTCACTCATCTGCCCAATCGTGAGGTTTGCACACGACGTCGGCGAGGGTGATAGTGGCTAAAGTGGTGAGTTAGTCTACAATTCGTTGAATTGATGCGTGCTTTGAGAGGGATTGAGCTGCAGAACAACGACTACCATCAATTTTGTCTCAAGGTGCCGACTCGTAGTAGTACAATAGTACTATCTTTACAGGCCGACACCTCAAAATAACGACTACTTCTTGAACTTCGCTACTGCGTCGCTAAAAGCAGACGTTATCACATCCCACGTGGACTCTACGCCGGCTTTAATTGACTCCCACATATCTTCACTGGCGTTTGCAAGTTCGGCAAGTTTGGCCTTGCCTTCCTCTACCTTGCCCTCCAGTGACTTAATAAGCTCATTCAATTCTAGTTGAGCATCGGCACTCGCACCGGTGACCTGTGCCTTCAGCTTATCTACTTCCGCCTTCCATTCATCCAACTGGGCCTGCATCTTCTGCCGATACAACTCTCTCTCGTTCATAGGGTTTTTCTCCGAGTGACTTACTGACGTTCCCAAAAATATTGTACCTCTTCTTCTCACTGAATACAACCCAACACGTAGCCCTACCTACCATTGCTTTCTTATTCAGGTCGAGCTGCGTCCTCCGTATGAGCTGTGGTGAAACCAGACCAAATCCTCAGTGAGCAGGGAGTTACGTCGATCACTCTGTGTCTGTGAAAGACAGGGGATGTATCCCGCTCCCTTGAGGTGCAGGACCTACAGCCGCGCTAAGGGTATGGGAACCGCTACACGATCCGCCCCAACCAAGCGGCCCGCATCTGCACCTGCTGCGCCGTTGGCGCCGCCACCGGTGCCAGCGACAGCATATCATACGGCGCAACTGCCAATATCACCGGCACCTCGATCAACGCATCGCCGCGGAAGAGGGTCAAGCGCACCGTATCACCGGGGCGTCGTTCGAGCAGGCGGTGGTTGAGACGTTCTTCATTGACCCGCCAACCATCAATCGCGATCAGCTCGTCATCGGCGTACACCCCCGCCACATACGCCGGGCCATCGCTCCGCACCGACGCCACGACTGTGCGTTCACCCTGCTTACGCCAATTGATGCCTAGCCACGCTGGCGGCTGACTGTCATGACGTGGACGGCGATACTGCCAATGCGGTTCAAGGCCGACCACTGCCAGTGCAGCGGCATAATCGAGTTCTTCGACCCCAACCACATACTGCTCATACAGCTCGCGCAACCCACCATCACTACCGCCGATCGCTTCGATTGCCGCCAAAACTGCCCCTTCTTCGGGAATGCCCGGCCCTTCAACCGGATAACGCTGATAGAGATAACGCATCACGTCATCGAAACTGCGCTCGCCATTGGTGCGCGCGCGGATCGCCATGTCAAAGATCCAGCAGACGAGAGAACCTTTCAGGTAGTAGGAGATGCTGGCATTGATGCTGTTCTCATCAGGACGGTAGAACTTGATCCACGCATCAAAACTACTCTGCTCGAGGCTTTGCAGACGGCGACCGGGTTGGCTCTGCAATTGAACAATCTCATCAGCTAATTTTTGTAGATACCGCTCCTCGCTCATCAGACCGGCGCGCACCAACAGGAGATCATCGTAATAGCTGGTTGCGCCTTCCACGAACCAGAGTAGACGGGTATAATTCTCGGCTTGGTAGTCAAACGGGCCAAGTGCCGCCGGACGGAGCCGCTTCACATTCCACGCATGGAACAACTCGTGTGACGTGAGGCTCAGGTAGCGTTCGTATTGGTCGGTAAATGTCCAACGATCAACCATATTGGTGGCACTATTGCGATGCTCAAGCCCACCACCGCGCCCATCGGTCAGATGGAGAATGAAGGTGTAATCGCGGTACGGCAACTCGCCAAACAGCCTGCGCTGCACTTCGACGATGCGCTGGGTATCGGCGAGCAGGCGTGCCTCATCTTCGTTACCATAGCCCCAGATTGCAATCCGGTGCGGTACGCCATCAACCGAAAAGGTTAGCACTCGATGGGTACCGCATTCAACCGGACAATCCACCAGTTCATCGTAATCGGCGGCCTGAAACGAAGCGCGGTGCGGGTATGCCGGATCAGCTGGCAGCGGCGCCAAGCCGGTCGTCACGCGCCAACCGGACGGCGGATCGACGTGCAACGTCAGCGATTCACGGGTATGGCCGTGAACGTACATAAAGACGTTCGCACCGTTGAAATAGCCATGTGTGCCATCAAGATGGCTGGTGCGCACCGTCAGATCGAACGCATACACCTTATACCACACCACCACGCACGTCGCCGTGCCTGCTGCCACTAGCCAACCATCTTTACGAACTTTACGCCACGGCAACGGTCGCCCCTCATTGTCGGCGGCTTGAAATTCTTGCACGTGACGAGCAAATTCACGAATCATATACGAACCGGGCGTCCACGCCGGCAAGGACAACAGCACATCGCCGGTTTCATTACGCATAATCTCGATACGTACATGAAAGAGATGGGAATGAGGAGCCGGCATAGAGATGGTGTAAATAATCATGGTCATTCCTCAAAAACAGAACCATTCCTGCGTCGTTATCGATGGCGATCGCATGGCCAAGAGCGCGGATTTGCCACAATGGAGTTCGTTACGGATGCTGGGGAGCAACTGTTCCGAGCGGATCATACGCCTGTCATCATTCTGTTACCAAACCGTGATGCCGGGGGTAGGGTTCAACGCATTGATCCGGCGGGTAACGGCCAATTTGAACGAACCAACAATGGCTCCGATGTCATGGAGTTGGGGGCCACGTAGCGCCGACTGCGGCAGGGACGCCAACCGTTCGCCCGCATTCGCCGGCCTTGTTACAGATGGATCAATGGTCAGAAAAAGAATACCGAGGACATGATTGGGCATCATCACCCATGCGCACACAGCACGGGAGAAATGCTTTGGAATATCTAGCCAATCCTGATGAGCAATGGCTCTTATTTCACTTACCTGAACCACGCCATTGACGACCGTTCCAAACAAATGTTCGCCATGGAGAGGTATGATCGTTACCAAATGCGCACCCTCCGGCGTGTTACCAAATCCGCGCAAACCAATACTCCGGCGATAATGTTGGTGAGGATGAGAGTGATGCATGCACCGTAAAGAAAAATGCGCCCAGAGAGGCGCATTTAGCGGCTAGCAACATCATTGGCGCTACGACATGTATGGCTTAAACAGCATTGCGAGCAAATCTGGCTGATCGGGATAATCGCGCTCTATCTTCTGGCACAGCGTCATCAAACGTGCTGCCTGATCGCGCCGTTTCCAGATCGCCTGTGCAAATCGATCGTCTTCGATCACGCCTCGCTCGCGCAAGAAGGCGTAAAACTGCTTGAGCGCACTGCACATATCACGGATATATCTTTCTGAGACATCGTTGTGATTGGGGTAATAATAAAACAGAAACTCGTCAAGCGTCGCATAGTCACCGTTATGAAGCGATCGTTGATAAAACGAAGCCAAAAACTGAGCGTATGGCTTCAAAAGGCGGGTCTGCACGAGCGCAGTCGAACGCTTCTTCCCCATCTCAGATAAATAATCACTATACTGATTAATCAGATTGATACTCTGGGCAAGTGCGGCGGATTCCTCATCATCATCCCAGTCTCCATCACCAAATTCATCATCATCATCCCAGTCGTCGTCATTGTTCCATCCGCTCGCATCAAGCTCATCAAGCGGCTCAATATCGCTATCAACGCTGCGTTTAACGATCCACGAATCGTTCGACGATGACGTAGGCGGCACATCAATCCGCGGGAACAAGTCGGGCGCTTTGACTAACAGATAGTTCAGATAGCGGCTAAGAATAACCTCAGCTTCTTCCGGGGTTGCTTCAGACAATTGCTGCTGAACTTCCGGCGGCAAAACTTCTTGCATTCGCAACACAGCCCGCGTCATCTGATCAGACACATCGATGGCCACACCCACCATTTCATCCATCGTCTCCCAGAAATGATCCACTTCTTCATCAGCGACTCGCGATTCACGCGACAGATCGCCGTTCCAGAGACCGGCCTGTCGATCTTGGGTACGCGAACGTTGCATCTCTTGCTGCAATGCCGTAATCTCATCAATAACCGACTGCTTGACCGGAAGCCGCGCCCTTTGCGCTTGCTCTACCAATGACGGATGGAACACTACATCATCGCGCGGTGTTCTCTGCAACAACAATCGTTCTAAATCAAAATACGGATCGGATGCCTGTATCAACGAATCTTCAATCAGATGCAAGCGCGGATCACTCAAAACGAGATATTGCCATGGCCGTCCGGGGTATGCAGTCCGCCACGGCGCACTGGCAAAAATCGGCAGGATCACCTCTTCACACGGCTTTGAACCCACATCTACCTGCTTAACAATCGCCTGCAACAGAGCGCGATCTTGTTCATCGACCCAGCTCGCCTGAAATGCGGTTGCCGGCTCATAGGTGAAATACAACTCTGGCCTCGTCCGATAGCGCATTTCGACCAGAATGCTGTCACCAGCGGCGAAGTGATGGCGTTGAAACCACTTTCGCATGTCAACCGCAGTATGAGAAGCAAAGCCGATTTCTTTTCCCCTCGGTTCTTTCACGGCCAATATCGCACCCTGTTCGTCATAGATGACTGGCAAGGGCTGCCGGCGCAGGCCAGCAAAGGGACGCAGATGAGCAATCGGCAACCGACCCTCAGCAATGTCTTGCGGGCGGGGCCAGCACCGAAACCGCAACCCATCAAGCACTAACCGCAGAGGGAGATATTGCGAGCGATTAATTTTCACCCAACCGAGCGTGATACTTTCCCAGCGCAGGCTGCTACGTACTGAAGACGCCGCGTAGTGTACCGACCAGCGCGCTTTCATCAGATCGCAAAGTTGAGCAATGCTTACCGGCTGATCAAGCTCGGCAGCTAGCGCCTGCAATACTTTGGGGATCGTCAGCTCTGGCTTTGACATCTGCACATTCTCCCTCGAATTGGAGCTGAACAACAAAAGCGTCCGCGATCAACGCAGCACAATAGCTGCCTGCTGTGGTCCCCATCCGGCAAACAGATCGGGATGGATCAGTTCGGCTAATAACTCTAGGCTATCAACCACGCGCGGGCCGGGACGGCTGAAATAGGCATTGCCATCAACCGCAAAGACATTACCCGCCCGTACCGCCGGCAAGGCATACCAACCGGCCCGCTGCGGCAAAAGAGCAGTTGCTTCAGCCACGGCCCGTTCGAGCGTAAACCCGCAAGGCATCGCAATGATCACCTCTGGCGCACAGGCGATCACATCCGTCCACGATACGCGTTGCGATCGCTCACCTGCCACACCTAATACTGGCTGGCCACCGGCAATTGATACAAGTTCCGGCGTCCAGTGGCCCGGCCCAAACACCGGATCGAGCCATTCGAGGCAGGCAACGCGGGGCCGATAGGTCGCTTGCGCAGCCCGCGCGCGCACCCGCTCGACCCGCGCTGCTAACTCGTCAACTAACGCATCAGCCCGTTCCGGAACCCCTAGCGCTCGCCCAATCGCCTTGATCGAGCCAAAGATGCCGGCCAAGCTCGTCGGTTCAAACGACAACACCTGCGCCGGCCCATTAGCGACTGCCGCTTCCACCTGCCGTAACGGCACGGCGCACACATCGCACAGCGCCTGCGTCAAGATCACATCGGGCTGGAGCGCCTCGATCAATGCCATATCAAGCTGGTAGATCGAGAGATCGTTGCGCGCGCGCGCGCGAATCACCGCATCGATCTCAGCTGACGAGCTTTCTTCCTGCTCCAGCATACTGCGCGTCACTACCGGCAACCCGCGCACTTCCGGCGGATAGTCGCACTCGTGGGTCACTGCCACCAAATGGTCGCCAAGCCCAAGCGCACAGACGATTTCGGTTGTTCCCGGCAGCAGCGAGACAATACGCATGGTTATCCTGCTCTCCACGGCCTACCCTTAACTACAGCGTAGCATCCGATGGGGCTAGTGTCAAGAATCCTATTCGATTGTGATAACTTTCAAGAAGTTCGTCGGCCCATAGCGGTAGACCGGATGGCCGCCGCTTAACACGATCAGATCACCACGCCGGACATAGCCCACATCGCGCATCAGACGAACGATCTGCTCTTCAAGTTCATCAAGCCGGTCGCGAGCTTCGATCACGATCGGCGTCACTCCCCAATACAGGCTCGTGCGACGGGCGGTCTCGTCGCTTGGGCAGAAGGCAATCACCGGGATTTCTGGCCGATAATGTGAGACAAGCCGTGCGCTTGACCCGCTCTGGGTCAAGACGGCAATAAAGCGCACCGGCAAGGTATTCGCAATCGTGCAAGCCGCTGCCGCAATCGCACGCGGCGTCGATTGCGCCGGCGAAATCGTCCACCGCGGCGTAGCTAGGTGCTGGCTGCTGCTCAACGATGTCTCAACCGCATCGGCAATCAGCGCCATCATCTGCACAGCCTCAATGGGGTAAGCGCCGGCGGCTGTCTCGCCACTGAGCATCACGGCATCGGTGCCGTCAATGATGGCGTTTGCGACATCGCTCGCTTCGGCGCGGGTTGGTCGAGGGTTATGGATCATCGACTCAAGCATCTGCGTGGCTGTAATCACCGGCAACAATGCCTGATTGGCCGCCGCAATAATCTGCTTCTGTACGATCGGCACCCGCTCTGGCGGCATCTCGACCCCTAGATCGCCGCGCGCAACCATGATCCCGTCCGCCTCAGCCAGAATTTCCGGCAATACATCGAGCGCTTCAGGCCGTTCGATTTTGGCGATCACCGGCGTCTGTTTACCTGCCCGCCGAATAAACTCCTTCACTTCGCGCACATCGCTTGCCCGGCGCACAAACGAGAGCGCAACGTAATCGACGCCTTGTTCAAGCCCAAAGGCAAGATCAACGAGGTCTTTCTCAGTCGCCGCCGGCGCACTCACCCGCACTCCCGGCAGGTTGATGCCTTGGTGTTCGCGCAAACGACCGCCATGCACGACTTCGGTTTCAACTTCGGTGTCAGTATGGCTGGTGACCACCAGCTCGATAAGCCCATCTGACAACAAGATGCGATCACGTGGCCGCACATCGAGTGGCAAGGCGCGATAGGTTGTGCTCACCCGATGAGCATCACCGATTATTGGCTCGGTGGTGATAATAAACCGCTGCCCCGCCACCAACTCAACCGGCTGACCGTTGGCCAGCGGCCCGGTGCGAATCTTCGGCCCCTGTAAATCTTGCAAGATGGCGACGTGCCGGCCTGCTTCTGCCGCTGCCCGTCGTACCATCGCAATCCGCGCCGCATGATCGGCATGGGTCCCATGCGAGAAGTTGAGCCGAGCTACGTTCATACCGGCCCGGATCAATCCGGCGATCCGTTCAGGTGTACTCGTCGCCGGCCCAAGGGTTGCAACAATTTTTGTGCGTCGCATAAACTCCACTCTGGCGCTACATCGAGATCCTCCATTGCGAGGAGGGACAAAGCGGCACTCTGTCCCCGCGCAGCAGAGCAATCCCCGCTCCCCCTATTGTCATTGCGAGCCGCCGCAAGCGGCGAAGCAATCTCCCGCGAACACGGGAGCAACCCGCTCCATGATCGCATTCGCTGCAGTAGGAGATTGCTTCAGGCACGCCGCACCCTCGCTATGACAGTGGCGCTCGCCACTTATCACTGGAGTGCTACCGCGAGTATATGCGAGAGCAACGATTCGTGCAAGGTTGTTGACGCAATGGTTGCTTATGGGCCAATCGTGACAAGCGGCGCAATCTGGTTAAACAATTTCTCGCCGATCCCTGTCACTTCACGCAGCTCTTCGACCCTTTGGTACGGCCCCTTTGTTTCACGCCGCTCGACAATCCGCGCTGCCAGCGCTACTCCAATCCCCGGCAACTCTTCCAGTTCAGCCGCGCTAGCGCGGTTGAGGTTGATTAACCTAGCTTGATCGCTCGTTGCCGCCTGCGCCATTACTTCCCCTGCGTATGGCACACGAATGTGCTCGCCATCTCGCACCTGCGCCGCCAGATTGATCCCACTCACATCAGCCAGTTCGGCCAAGCCGCCAGCCGCTTGCAATGCGTCAACCACCCGCGCCCCCGGCGTTAACCGGTAGACATCCGGCGCAACCACCGCACCCGATACATACACCACCAGCGGCGCAACCGTAGGTGTTGGCAATGCCTCAACCTCAAACCCTTCCGTCGCCTTCACTGCCTCTTCCGGCCACCACATTGCCCGTGCCTCCGGCCCAAACGCGATCAGCAATCCACCAATCAGCGCACAGATCACCGCCGCTACTCGCTGTGGTCGCCGATACCACGGCTGTCCTTCCATATCCATCGCTTGCCTCCGTGCTGCTGCGCCTCATTTCCGCTCTCTATATAAGAAACCGCAGCAACCGGCCAAAAGTAACGCGCAATTTTCCAACGCAACGTTAATACTGCGCTATCGCGTCACAGATACCGCTCTGCTACAGTAAAAGCAGCATCAGATACAAGGAGGTGGACGTATGTCCTTCAACACCAATCGGTTTACGCAGAAATCATACGAAGCGATCGCGGCGGCGCAGGCAGCGGCTGAACGGCTAGGCAACGCTGAGGTGCAGCCGGAGCACCTGCTTTACGCTTTGCTCGATCAGAGCGACGGCGTGGTGCCACAGGTGCTGGCCAAGCTGAATCTACCGGTCGGCGCGATTAAGCAACAGATCAATAACGAAATAGCCCGCTTCCCGCGTATGAGCGGCGGCGGCGCGCAGGTGCAGCTCGGTGCGCGCTTGCGCACGGTGCTGGTCAAGGCCCACGATGAATTGGCCCAGTTTGGCGACGAGTACGTCAGCACCGAACACCTGCTGCTGGCGATCCTTGACCATGCCGGCGGTGGGGCCGAGCGCGTGCTCAAGCAAGCCGGCTTGACCCGTGATAAGCTGCTGATGGCGTTGCGCGAAGTGCGCGGCGCGCAGCGGGTGACGAGCCCCAATCCCGAAGGCACCTATGCCGCGCTTGAGCAGTATGGCCGTGATTTGACCGAGCTAGCCGCGCGTAATAAGCTCGACCCGGTGATCGGGCGTGATGAAGAGATCCGGCGCGTGATCCAGATTTTGTCGCGCCGCACCAAGAATAACCCGGTGCTGATCGGTGAGCCGGGTGTCGGTAAGACGGCGATTGTCGAAGGCTTGGCCCAGCGCATTGTGCGCGGCGATGTGCCCGAAGCGCTAAAGAACAAGCGGGTGATTGCGCTTGACCTTGGCGCGCTGATTGCCGGCGCCAAGTATCGCGGCGAGTTTGAAGAGCGGCTGAAAGCGGTGCTGAAAGAGATCCAAGAGCGCGACGACGTGATCTTGTTCGTTGACGAGCTGCACACCGTCGTCGGCGCTGGCGCGGCTGAAGGTGCGATGGATGCCGGCAATATGCTCAAGCCGATGCTAGCTCGCGGCGAATTGCACATGGTCGGCGCGACTACGCTCGATGAATACCGCAAGCATATCGAGAAGGACGCCGCGCTTGAGCGGCGCTTCCAACCGGTGATGGTTGATCCGCCGTCGGTTGAAGATACGATCTCGATCTTGCGCGGTCTCAAAGAGCGCTACGAGACTCACCACGGTGTGCGCATCACTGACGGCGCGATTATCGCGGCGGCAATGCTCTCGGATCGCTACATCTCTGACCGCTTCCTGCCCGACAAGGCGATCGACCTGATCGACGAGGCGGCGGCGCGCTTGCGCATGGAGATTACCTCCGACCCGCAAGAGCTTGACGATCTGAAGCGGCGGATGATGCAGTTGGAGATCGAGCGCGAGGCGTTGCGCAAAGAGAAGGATCAAGCCAGCAAAGAGCGGCTTGAGAAGCTCGAGCAAGAGTTGGCCAACCTGCGCGAGCAGCGGGCAGCGCTGGAAGCGCAAATCCAACGCGAACGGCAAGAGCTGGAGCGCATCCAGCAACTGAAAGAGAAGATCGAGCAGACCCGGGCCGCGATCGAGCAGGCCCAACGCCAATACGACTATAACAAGGCGGCGGAGTTGCAGTACGGTACACTGGTTAGTCTCGAGCGCGAGCTGCAAGAGGCAGAAGCGAAACTGAGCAACCAGAGCCGCCTGTTGCGCCAAGAAGTCACCGAGACCGACATTGCCGAGATTATCTCGAAGTGGACGGGCATCCCGGTGACGAAGCTGCTCGAAGGTGAACTTGAGAAGCTTGTCCATATGGAAGAGCGCCTGCACCAGCGCGTCGTCGGCCAAGACGAGGCGGTCACGGCGGTATCGAACGCGGTGCGCCGCGCTCGCGCCGGCTTGCAAGACCCCAACCGGCCTTTGGGCAGCTTCCTGTTCCTTGGCCCGACCGGCGTCGGTAAGACCGAGCTGGCTCGCGCACTGGCCGAGTTTCTCTTCGACGACGAGCAGGCTATGGTGCGGATCGACATGTCGGAGTACATGGAGAAGCACTCGGTAGCTCGCCTAATCGGTGCTCCTCCCGGTTACGTCGGCTACGATGAGGGCGGCCAGTTGACCGAAGCGGTGCGGCGCAAGCCCTACAGCGTCGTCCTGTTCGACGAGATCGAGAAGGCGCATCCCGACGTCTTCAACGTCTTACTGCAAGTGCTTGACGACGGGCGGTTGACCGACGGTCAAGGCCGGGTGGTCAACTTCAAGAACACGGTCATCATCATGACCAGCAACATCGCTAGCGCGACGATTCAGGAGCTGGCCCGTGAAGGTGCGCCGCAAGGCGAGATCCGGGCCGCGGTGATGGAAGAGCTGCGCAGCGCGTTGCGGCCAGAGTTCTTGAACCGGATCGATGAAGTGATCGTCTTCGCACCGCTCACCCGCGAGCACATTGACCGGATCGTCGAGATTCAACTCAACCGGTTGCGCAAGCTGCTCGCCGACCGCAAGCTCAACCTCGAACTGACCGCTGCCGCGCGAGCGCAGTTGGCTGCCGAGGGTTACGACCCGGTCTACGGTGCGCGCCCGCTCAAGCGGGTGATCCAACAACGGATCCAAAACCCGCTCGCGCTGCAACTACTGCAAGGTGCCTTCCCAGAGGGAAGCACGATCGTTGTCGATGTCGAAAACGGCAACTTCGTCTTCCGGCGCAGCTAAGCTTCACGCCGCCTGCCACCGGCGCGGCAGGGATCACATCCCTGTCGTGCCGGTTTTTCTGTTTGCGGTAGGGTATCATACGCGAGAAACAACGTTTGTAGGCGATGTGGAAACTACCCTCGCCAGTCACGAAACCCGCGAGCGGATTATCGCGCTCATGCAGACCTTGTCCGCCGAGAGCCTGCCAATCGTTGAGGCGTTCGTCCGTTTTGTCCAAGCGCAACAGGCAGCAGCACTCGCCCAACCCACGCTGTGGCGGTATCTGACGGTTGCAGCGCTAGCCATAAGCCTTGGACGAAGGGTATGAAGGGGATGCACTCGCCGATACGGAAGCAGTATTTTGGAACAACGGATTGGGGTACATACCATCACATGGATCTTCCCGACATACCGCGCCTCTACCCGGAAAGTATTGACCTTATGCGCCATTCTGGCGGCGAATTCTGATCGCGCTAGCATGCCGCGAACGAAACATCACGGCGCTTGCCAGTTTCGACACCGATTTCGATCGTCTGTGGTGGTTTCGCCGGCTTGCCCAACCGAGCGACATACAGCACAGTTACCCTGCTCGTTCCTTTTTTCCTTTTCGCAACGCTGTGATGATCTGCTGCACCAGATCGATCGGCATCAACCCATCCGTCTGCACGGTCAGATCGGCTAACTCGGCATAGAGCGGCGCGCGAGCCGCGCGCAATGCGGCTAAACGCGAGGCAGCATCACCGCGCAACAACGGACGTTCTTCGGCATCGGCGGCCAGACGGGCCAGAATCGTAGCATCGCTCGCATCGAGCCAGATCACGGTCGCCAGATCGTGCAGCATCTGCCGGTTTTCCGGCTGCAACACAATCCCACCGCCGGTTGCGATTACCTGCGCCTCGCGCAGCGCCTCGGTCAGCGCCGCCGACTCACGAAGGCGGAACTCCTCCTCACCGTAGGTCTGAAACAGATCGGCCACACTCATCCCAGCCGCTGCTGCTACTGCGGCATCAGTGTCGTACCACGGCCAACACAACGCGCGTGCCAAGAGGCGCGCTACCGTCGATTTCCCGCACCCGCTGAGACCAATCAATGCAATTGGCCGTTCGAGCCAGTTCGGATCCCAGACCATACCCTGCTCCTATGCAGTCGGTTGTCCTACATGTCGTTGTAGGCGCAAACTCCAAATCACCAGCGCCGAGAGGGCATACGCAACCGCAGCCGCTACGATCTGCGGCCCATAGCCAAACACCGGCGTCACCCACCCCCAAATCACCGCCGACACCGCCCAACCACCAGCCCACAGCAGACTCATCAGGCTCATCGCCAAGCCGCGTTGCACCGGCGGCGTGGCTCCCATCACCAGCGCATCGTTCATCGGATAACTGGCGGCGATAAAGAAACCGCGGGCAAAGAAGCCAACGATGGCCAACGGCAACCACGGCGATAGCATCAACAGCATCGCCGGCGTAGCACCAAGCCGCAGCAAAGCTGCGCCGCGTTGCAAACCGATCCGGCGCACCACCGGCGCGCCAACCAGCGCGCCGATGCCGGCTCCTAGTGAAGCTAGCGCCAACGCCAAACCGACGCTCGCATCACTGAGGCCAAATTGATCACGGAAGAATAGGTTTTGGAACGGAAGAATGGCGCCGCCGCCGACGCCAAGCAAAAACGACGGCGTCGCAAACCAGATCAGCATCAGCCACGAGCACCGGGCCGGCGCCTCAGCACTACTCCCACTGCTATCGCTCGCCTCAACAACTGCCGGCAACCGCACCAACACCGGCAAAAGAGCGATGATGCTCAGCCCGATCACAGTGGTTAACGCCAATCGGTACGCTGCGGTTGATTGTGGATCGCTTGCAATCACACTGGCGGCCACCGTCGGCAAAACACCGCCAACGGCACTGCCGAGCAACCCAACCACCAGCGTGGCTGAGGCATTCATGCCAAACACCAACGGGCGCTGCTCCTCCTTTGTCACCAGCGCCAGCAAAGGCGTCACCGCAGTTGATGCTAACAGATAGCAAGCCCCAACCACGAACTGAGCTGCGATCAGCCATGGCAGCGCCGGCGCCTGCAACAACGCCACCCAACCCAACGCATAACCAATGACGCCGGCGATCATTGCCCGCTGCGGCCCTTGCCGGTCAATCAGCCAACCAATCGGCAGCCCCATCAGCATCCCGGCTGCCCGGCTCACCATCGACAGCAAACCGACATCGTTGACGGTATACCCTTGGCTAACCAGATAGAAATTGAAGAGAATATCGGCAATACTCAGTGCAAAGCCATAGACAAAGCTATGAGCCAGAATACGCCAGACTGCCGCCGGGATCCGGGCCAGAGAAAGACGGAGATTCGATGCCACGGAAATCATACCCGCTCCGCGCTAAGTCGGCGTGCGCCGCCAAGGGTGTAGCATACCACAACTTACCCGCTATGAGAAACAGATACGCCAGATACCCCACTCTCGCTTGGCGAAAAACACCGCCCTATACTCTATTGCATGCCTATGTAGCCCTCATGGTTTTCTGACAAACCTTTTATGTTCTGCGGTTGCAGAGCCAGCATCCGTGCGCTATACTCAAAGAGTAGCTTCAGGACAATGCTATAATAAGAGATAATGCTAAAGACAGGTGGCGTGTGGATCTTGTTCGTGCTCATGTCTTTATTTCGGGTCGCGTACAGGGGGTAAGCTTCCGCGCCTACACCCGTGATCGAGCTCGTGAAGCACAAGTTAAAGGGTGGGTACGCAATCTGAACGACGGTCGCGTGGAGGCAGTCTTTGAAGGGAGTCGGCCAGCCGTTCAAAAACTTATCAGTTGGTGCTACAGCGGCCCTAGCCAAGCGCAGGTCGAACGGGTCGAGGTTCACTGGGAAGAACCAACCGGCAAAGAAGGGATCTTCTCTATTGTCTGGTAAAGAGCGCCACCACGCAAGTAAGCGAGGATCTGCGACGAAAAAATCGCACCATCCCGCTTACTTGCCACCGCCCCCTTCACCTTCTGTTGGCCAGCCAACCGATTCGCCTCGTCGCGAGAGGACGTTTATGGGCGTCAAACGCTGGAAACTGATCACCAGTGCTGTCATCAGTATCGGTATTATCATATTGGCAATTCTCAACCGACATTGGATCGCTGAGGCATTCAGCCTACTGAATGATGCCAAGCCGGGCTGGTTATTGGCTGCGTTGGCTCTGATTGCTCTCAGCTATCTGACGAGCGCGCAGGTCTTCAATGTTGTGCTCCATTCACTTGGCTACCGGATGAATCTTCTCCGTCTGTGGGCGACTGCGCTCACCGCGATTATTATTAGCCAATCGGTGCCAGCCGGCGGTGTTGGGAGCTATGCCTTTCTGATGAGCAATTTCAACCGCCGTGGCATTCGCGCCGGCGAGTCAGCGCTTCTCGCTTCACTCGAAACGCTGAGTTATGTTGTGGCAATGTTGCTCATATTCTCATTCAGCCTTGCCTACTTTGCTTGGCACGGGTTGAAAGCAACCGGCGCGAGCTATATTGCTGGATTGATTGGCCTTTCGGTGATCGGCATTGCCATCTTTGTACTGACCCGCCCCGAAGAGACGTTGCGTCGCTGGCTGGGAAAGATCCATCGCTTTACTAACCGTCTGTTCAAGCGACAATTAAGCAGTGCTTGGATTGATCGCATTGTTACCGATTTAGCGCGCGGTCGTAGCCTGCTAGTCCATCGCCGGCGCGATGTTATTTTGTTGGTACTGATTCAGTTGGCAGCGCTGAGCGGCCATAGCTTGGCAATGTTGCTGGTGTTGCACGCGCTAGGAACCGATGTGAGCTTTGCGGTGGTATTGGCGGCATTTGGCGTAGCGCTCGTAACATCAACCTTCAACGTCTTGCCCGGCGGCGGGGGAACCGTTGAAGCGGCGCTGGTGGCAGTCTTGAGCCAAATGGGGGTAGGGCCGGCAGCGGTACCGGCAGCTATTATCTTCCGGCTCTTCAATTACTGGTTAGCTGCACCAGTGGCGGCAGTATGCTACCATTGGCTGATGCACGAGCACGTTACCCCCCTCGTCAGCAGTAAGATTCGCACTGGGCCGATCGAAGCACCGTCGCATGATTAACGTGGTATCGCGACACAATCGGGGGGGCTTATGAACAAGAGTGTCGTCGAGAATTTGCGGCGAGTTGAGCTGCTTGGCGGTCTAAGTGACGAGGAACTATTACAGATCGCTACTATCTGTAAAGTGCGCCGGCTAGGAGCCGGCCAAATCGTCTTTAACGAAGGTGATGAAGGCGACGAGTTGTTTATCATCCACGAAGGATGCGTCCGGATTGCCATCAATACCCGCACTTCCAATGGCTCCTTCGCGCCATCGACCATTAATATGCTTTACAGTGGGCAGAGTTTTGGTGAGATGGTACTGCTCGGTGGCGCAACCCGTTCAGCGACAGTCAGTTGTGTTGATCCATGCGTGCTCCTTGTGATCCGTGAGCGCGATTTTGCCGCTTTATGCGATCGCAATCCGCGCATCGGCTATTTGGTGATGCGGAATATGGCCGCTGATCTCGCCTATAAACTGCGGTCGTCAAATCTGCTCTTGCGCGGGAATATTCGCTGGCAACAGGGAGAGTTGGGGAAGCGGTGATCGAACTGTAGGGATGAAGGCTAAGCCGAGAGGGTAGCACCCGATATTATGGCAAAGGCAACACCTCACGCAATGGGCAAAAGGGGTGTTGCCTGTTTGTTATTACGAGAACGCAGACGACCACCACGTTTGGCAGTTTAACCGCCCGCAACAATTTCCTTACGCTCATGCGAGCTTACTTCACCGCTTCCGGCGACTCACAATGAACATCGGGAAGCAGGGGATTGCTTCGCTCAGCTCGGTATGAGACACGGATCGCGCGCAACTTCACCCACTCATACATCCCTACCTGCCAACCCTAGCGCACTCGCACTGGCGACCATACGCGCTGTACCGCTTGGCGCACCGCATAGCGCAGCAATGCTCGCCGCAACAATTGGCGCGCCGCTTCCGGCGGTACCCGCACGACTGCCCCACGCCGGTAGCGTTCACCAACATAGGCCGCAGTGATGCCGTGAATCGTTACGGCATGCTCCGGCAAAGCCGCCACCAAGCGATGGGCATATTCGAGCGGCGTTTCCCAACTCTGCTGGGCAAGACCGGCGAGCGCCGCCAGCCAGCTCATTTCGGCATACGCTGCCGCAGCCAATCGCAACCCCCGCAATTCACGCCCAAGCCACCAATAGCCACCGAGCAACGCTAGCCCGACACTAGCCGGAACGGCGAGCACTGCCAGCAACCAGCCGAACCATTCACCACTGCTCCCCCCCGGATTACGCACCGCTGCTGATGGCACGCTTGCCGCACCGCTGCTGACGCCACTTGCCGACAACTCATCTTCTAGCTCTTCAAACCGGCCGGGATTGAGCCCCCCGCCGCTCGCACTACTGGCAGCATCCTCTAACTCTTCGCCGAAGACCGCTTGCAACGGCCGCTGCGGTGCCGACGTATAACTCGCCGCCGTCGGCTCGAACCGTTCCCAGCCGACGCCGGGAAAATAGACTTCCGGCCAGCTATGGGCTACATGTTCACGCACGACGTAGACACCCTCTTCGGGATCGAAATCGCCGCTAGCATAACCGCGCACCCACCGCGCCGGCACCCCTACCGAACGCAGCATCACAACCATCGCTGACGCGAAATAATCGCAATAACCAGCTTGTTGTTCAAACAAGAACCAATCAACTAGGTCGGCATTGCTCGGTGGTGGCGGAATATCTTCACTATAGGTCAGCCGGCGGAGATACTCTTGGATAGCAATCGCCTGATCGTACGGAGTTTCAGCATTCGCAGCCGCGATCACCCGCGCCGCTTCCGCCCGCACTCGCGCCGGTAGATTGGCCGGCAATTGCAGGTAACGTTCGCGCACCCACTGCGGATAATCGGTTCCGGCATTGCGCAATGTCTGCACATCAGCTAACGAGACTAATGCCGTTACTGTATAGGTCGTGCCGGCTAGTAATGGGGTTGTGGCAGTGACCAACGCCAAATCATCGTAGATCGGCAAAATACCGCCAGTGTCAGCACGGATCATAACGTGTTCGAGATTAGCTGGGAGGCTAAACTGGATTGGCGCCCCCCCCACGATCAGCAGATTATCGTTCCGATCTTGGGCTAAGGTGATCGTCTGAGTCATCACCTGCCGCGCCCGCCGGTCGGTCAGCGGGATCGTTTCCCCGGCGGCCAGCGGAGTACGTGCCTGTTCGGCCACTGCTACCCCCAACGCCGCCCGTGCCAGTTCACCGGTTGTATTAAGCCAACCAGAACCATCATAGCGATCGAAAGCGACAGCGCGCCAATAATCAAGATGCGCCGAACGCACCCTCATCACCTCATCAAAACCGAGCGAACGCGAACCGCCTAGGGGTGCCACCCGTGCCGTAAACGAGATACTGCCGGCACCGGGAGGGGCATTAATCGTACTAAAGGCATCTTCCCACGCTGCCCGCGCCGCCCGAAACGGCGCCCGCAACGCTTCCCACGTCTGCAAGGCGCGTTCGGCGGTTATCTGTGCAGGTAAGAAGGCTGTAATCGCGATTAGCGCTACCCCTACCACAGTGGCGGCCCACATTGCGCGCAACGGTAAAAGATCAGGGTAACTGATTTGCTGCGTTTCCCACGCTGCCCGGCGTTGCATCACGTGATGATAGACTAACAACAGTAAGGCGCTGGCAATAAACACCATCGCTTCGAGATCAGGCTTGGGAAGGACGTAAGTGTAATTGACCAGCAAGACCGAGCCATTGGCAATCATCATCAGCCATGGCTGATGCTGGCGAACCACCGCCCATACCGTCGCATAAGCGAGCCACCAACACAGGGCTGCCAACGCCAACACAAACAACACAATATCTTCACCACGCCCGCCGCTCGCCAGCACCCGCACCCACGCGAGCGCGCGGATCGTCAACTCGACCGCCCAATCGCGCCAGCTCAGCAGCCGGTTGTCCAGCAATGGCCCAATCTGCTGCACGATCCATACCCACGCCAGCACTAGCGACAACCCATGGGCCGCCCAACGGTTCAAACGTGGCCAAATGGCCAGCGCCACGCCAACTACCATCGCCATACCAGACACTGCCGGCAAGATCGACAATCCGCTCGCCCAGCCCGACTCGGCCAAGCTGCGGACCACCGCGCCGGTCATCAGGAAGACCAGTATGACCCCCGGCGCTAACCACCAAAGATTCGGGAAACGAGACGACGACTCTGCAAATGAAGACTTGGCCATAAACAAGCCTTTACCCCATGTACGGGCAGAGCCTCGCGCTGCCCGGTCAGATACTTACCGCGTTAGAGCAGCGAGCCGAACCCGCCCCCGCGCCAGCCACAGAGCCTCGCGCTGCCCGATTAGACGCTTATTTCCCTTCTCCTAGCGCCGCGGCTAAACGAGGGAAGGCATTGAGCGCATTCTGCCAAAGCCGAGGGGCCAGCTCGGCCAATGACTGCGCGCGCAACTCGGCCAGCTTCTGCCCGATATAGATCAGACGGCTTGGTTCATTGCGTTGGCCACGGTGTGGATGCGGGCTGAGATATGGGCTGTCGGTCTCGATCAGTATGCGATCAGACGGCGCTTTGCGGGCGACCTCGTGTAAGGCAGTGGATTTTGGAAAGGTGAGCGGCCCTGAAAACGAGAGGTAAAATCCCAATTCAAGACATGCCTGCGCTGCCGCCCAATCGGCGGAAAACGAGTGCATCACTCCCGGCCTGCGCGCTGCATCACGGAGCACGGCAATCGTCTCGGCCATCGCATCGCGGGAATGGATGACTACCGGCAAGCCAAGCTCATCGGCCAACGCCAGTTGGGTGCGAAACGCCGCTTCTTGTTCGCTCGGCGGTGACTTCATCCAGTAGTAATCAAGCCCAATCTCGCCGATCGCCACCACCTTCGGATGGGAGGCTAAGGCGCGAACCTGTTCGATCCAATCGGCTGGTAAATCGTGCAAATGATTTGGCTGAATACCAACCACCGCAAAGATGGCCGGATGGGCATTCGCTAACGCGACCGCAGCGTGGCTGGAAGCCAAATCGTAGCCAATTTCAATCAGCGCTACAATTCCGGCATTAAACGCACGCGCAACAACTTCACTGCGATCGCCATCGAATTGCACCGAGGCGAGGTGGAGATGAGTATCAATTAGGCGAACAGGAGTATTCATAGGCATTCCACCCCATTGTAGCACAGATGCCCTCATCGAGTCAGGCGTATTATACCCACGTCAATCATAAGATGACAATCAACCAATCTAAACAAGAGCGCCATTTACATTCCCGCTCTGCGCAAGCATCACAATCCAGATCAGCCGCGCTGACAGAATAAACGCCGGCACATACGGCATGCCGGCGCAACGCATATCCTCGCCCGAACCGCAGAGCAGAGCACCGGCTTTGACCACCATGCATAACAGCGCAACAAATCTCGTGACACACCCCACAAATGATTGAGCCGTTGAAACCTTTTGCGATGGTTTGTAACTTTTTTCACAAACATCCGTAAAAAACTGGAAGATTTAGCAGTTGACAAGAAAACGGAATCGGGCTATAACATTAGAGGTGATGGAAACGTGAGTTTTATCACAAAGGTAAGCGCTCACCGAACGCTGTGATGGCCCGGCAAGAACAAGCCCACAGAACAGGCCAATAAACACTGCTTAGAACAACGTATCACCTTGCCGCCGGCCATACCAGTATCTATCCTGACAAAGTCGTCACAGAGTTAACGAGGCCACGTTCGCTAGAAACGAGTGACACGATGTGTCACGTTGATGGCTGTTGTCGTCTTTACCGCAAACGAAAGAAGGTTTAGCGCCATGAACCTGCTCGGCTTACCCATCCTCTCACTGATGCTCTGGCTGCCAGCGCTCGGCTCGCTCATTATTCTGTTGCAGCCGCGTGGTCGCCCCGCGCTGTACCGCTGGACGGCGATGGGTGTGGCGATGGCGACATTAATCATTGCTGGAACAGTCATCGGTCTGTTCTACACAGGCCCCTACGGCCCTACTTCTGGACTAGTGATTGGCCCGCCGCTGCAATTTGTCGACTCAGGAGCGTGGTTGCCTGCTGTTGGCGCTAGCTACCTGATTGGCGTTGATGGCATCAATTTGTGGCTGGTGGGTTTGACGACATTTCTCGCTCCATTTGCCATTGCAGCGACATGGCAGCGGCAGACGCGCAATCCGCGTCTCTTGTTGGCGCTGTTGCTGCTAGCCGAGACAGCGTTCCTCGGCGTCTTTCTAGCCCAAGACATGCTGCTCTTCTACGTCTTCTACGAGTTGGCGTTGCTGCCAATGGTCTTCCTCGTCGGGATGTGGGGCAGCCATGGGCGTGCATCAGCAGCCTCGAAGCTCTTCCTCTACACTTTTGGCGGTTCGCTGTTAATGCTGTTCGCCATGATCGGGCTGCATATTCTGCACCGTAATGCTGTTGCCACCATCGAGCCGGGCTTTGTCGGGACCTTTGCGCTCAATCAAATTGTTGCCGATATGCGGTCCGGCATCTTTACGCTCGATCCGCTCGTGGCCCGTCTGCTGTTCGGCGCTTTCTTCGCCGCCTTCGCGATCAAATTGGCGCTCTGGCCGTTCCACACGTGGTTGCCTGATGCTTATAGCGTCGCCCCCACGCCGGTCGCGATTGTGCTAGCCGGGTTGATGGCCAAATTTGGCGTGTATGGCCTGATCCGCTTCAACCTGACGCTCTTCCCCGAAGTGGCCTCATGGGCTGCACCGGCCATCGCTGTGCTGGCCGTGATCGGCATCATCTACGGTGCGTTGATCGCCTTTACCCAACGAGATATGCAGCGCATGATCGCGTATGCTTCGATCAGCCACATGAACTTTATTGCGCTCGGGGTGATGACCCTCAATACGATGGGTATCAATGGCGCGTTGTTGCAGATGGTGGGTCACGGCGTGATTATGGCAGCGTTGCTGCTCATCGTGGCTGTCATCGAAGAGCGTCGCGAGAGTCGCGAGCTTGGCTCATTCGGCGGATTGTGGAGCGTGACGCCGGTGTACGCCGGACTGACGCTGCTGACCTTGCTGGCGCTGGCGGGTTTGCCCGGCCTGAGCGGTTTCGTCGGTGAGTTTACGATGTTGCAAGGCATCTTCACCTCGCCGTTGCTGGGTTGGCCTTTCGCCTTGGGCGCGGTTATCGGGATCATTCTGGCTGCCGTGTATGCGTTGCGCCTGTTCCACTTGGGCTTTATGGGTGAAGTGCGGAATACGGCGAACCTCGATTTGCCCGATCTGAAGCGGCGTGAACTGTTGGCGCTTGGCACGCTGGCGGCGGTGATGATTGTGCTGGGTCTGTTCCCCAATCTGCTGCTGAGCGGCACCACTGGCTCGGTGCAAGGTTTGGTCGATGCGCTCACGCCGGCGGTACAGGCGGCGACACAGTTGAACGGATGGCGGTAAATGAGGTTTGCTTCTTAACCGAGATACCGCTGATCATCGTAGGGGCGAAGCAACTGTCGCCCCTACGATTATGATATAGTATCTCCATGATGGATGAACCAACTGATGGCCGCATGGTGGCGGCGTTGCATGACTTTCAACGGCTGCGTTGGCGCGCCGATCTGGAACATCTGCTGGCCCGTTTGCGCGGCCAGTCTGATGATTTGTTGCCGTTTGAGGAGGTGCGGCAACGGGTCAATGCACGCATGGCTGGCGAGCGCCAGTTACGTGAAATCCCGCTGGCGGCGATTGTGGGCAGTGTTGGCCGCTATCACGACTTTAACCGCAGCTTCTTGCCCCGACGCGATGAAGACTGGCAACGCTGGTCACGGGTGATGGCCGCCGTTGATAGTATGCATGGCTGGCCACCGATCGAGGTGTATCAAATTGGTGAAGCCTACTTTGTCATTGATGGCAATCACCGGGTATCGGTTGCGCGCCAATTGGGAATGGATCATATTCAGGCGTATGTCACACCGCTCGTCTCACGCGCGCCGATCGATCCATCGATGACTCTCGAAGAGATCGTGATTGCCGGGGAATACGCCGCTTTTCTCGAAGCCACCCGTCTCGACGAATTACGGCCCGGCTGCGATCTGCGGGTCACGGTAGCCGGCCAGTATGAGCAATTACGCCACCAGATCGAGCATATGCAGCAACGGCTGGCCACTACTGATCAGACACCATCGTTGCCGGAAGCGGCTGCGCTGTGGTATGACCACATCTATCGCCCGATCGCCGACCTAATCCACGAACGCGGATTACTGCGCGACTTCCCCAACCGCACCGAAACTGATCTCTACCTCTGGTTGTGCAACCATCGCAATGAGTTGAGCAAGCATCTCGGCTGGGACATCAGCCTTGCCCAAGCAATCGATGATGTCGCTGAAACGCCGAGCCGGGCTGAGCAGTTGATCGAACGGGTCATTCCCGACAATCTCGAACCAGCTATGCCGGCTGGCGTGTGGCGGCGCAACCGTACCCTCGATCCAGCGCATTGGCTTTTTCGTGAGGTGCTAGTGCCGGTAAATGGCAAGGCTGATGGCTGGCAGGTGCTTGATCAAGTGCTGGCATGGGCCAAACGGGAAACGGTACGTCCGCTTGGCCTTCATGTCGTGCGCAGCACCCACCAGCGCAACTCGGCGGCGACACAGGCAGTGGTACGCGAATTTGGCGAGCGTTGCGCCGCAGCGGGTGTCACCGGCGAGTGCGCTATTGAGGTAGGCGCGATCGACCGCGCTATTCGCGAACGCACTCGTCTCGTCGATCTAGTCGCAATCCAGATCAATCACCCTCCCGGAACATCGCCACTAGCCCGGCTCACCTCCGGCTTGCGCACGATTTTGCGCTGTTCGGTGCGACCCGTCTTGACCGTGCCACATGCGGTTGAACGGATTGAACGGCTCTTGCTGGCCTATGACGGCAGCCGCAAAGCCGAAGAGGCGCTCTATCTCGCCGCCTATCTGGCTGCACGCTGGCAACTGGCGCTCAACGTTGTCACCGTGCTCGACGGCAAAGCCAGCGCCGAAGTGGTGCGTATGCGCGCCTTCCGCTACCTCGCACGCTACAACATCGCCGCCGGTTATATCCTTGAACGCGGTGAACCAGCGCCGGCCATCATCCACGCCGCCGAGCAGACCCGTTCTGACCTGCTGGTCATGGGCGGCTACGGCCACCGCGACCCGCTCCGTGATCTGGTGATTGGTTCAACGACCGAAGCGTTGTTGCGCACCCGTCGCTTGCCAACGCTGATTTGCCAGTAGGGTCAGGGGTATGCGCAAGGCGCAAAGGTTGTAACGCAAAGGCGCGAAGAGCGCAAAGAGTGCAGCGAGTTTTGAGGGCCGGTATCAGTAGAGCCGTTGCAGTGCAACGGCTCTATGCGCCTAGCAATTCCCCTCCTCTCAATCACAAACAGCGCATCTTTTTACGCGTTCAAGCGGTATCTATATAGGAACCGAAATTGTAGCGCGAGGAAGGTATGCTGTCACTACGCATGAACGAACTGCCAACCAACGACCAACCCCGTGAGCGGCTAGCCCGGCTTGGCGCTGGCGCACTCAGCGATGCCGAGCTATTGGCCATCTTGCTACGGGTTGGCGTCAGTGGCACCAACGTCTTGCAACTATCCCAACAACTCCTCAGCGATTATGGCGGATGGATCGGCTTGCAACGCGCCGAATACAATGATCTCTGCCGGCGGAGCGGCATTGGAGCAAGCAAAGCTGCCAGCATCAAGGCGGCGCTAGAAATTGGCCGCCGGCTGGCGCGGATTAGCGTTGACGAACGATTCCCGATCCGCTCACCGGCTGATGTCGCGGCCCTATTGATGGTTGAAATGAGCCACCTCGATCAAGAACATCTCCGCACCGTTTTGCTCGACACCAAGAATCGGGTGCAGCAGATCAGCACGATCTACATCGGCAGTCTCAATGCGGCCACCATCCGCATTGGCGAAGTCTTCAAAGAGGCCGTGCGGCGCAATAGCGCCGCGATCATCGTCGTCCACAACCACCCATCGGGCGAAGCCACCCCTTCGCCGGAAGACATCCAAGTCACGCGCCAATTGGTGGCGGCCGGTCGCTTGCTCGATATCGAGGTGCTCGACCACCTCATTATTGGGCGCGGGCATTATGTCAGCCTGCGCGAACGGGGCTTAGGGTTTGAATAACCTGCGAAGCGGCGCATACGCCGGGGTGGCGTATACGCCGAGGCGAGGGGTGTGTTAGGGGAACGGATTCCCCCCCATCCGTTGCCCCTAGCTGAGAGCCGGATGGCGGCGGTGTTGGAAGATGGTATCTACACTGACCCCACTATGGATACGCTGAATCACTTCGGCGATCAAGGTGCTGACCGAGAGGATGGTCAAACCGGGCCAGCGCCGTTCAGGAGGAATTGGAAGGGTATCGGTCACGACCAACTCGCGAATCGAGCTGGTGCGGAGTCGTTCAACCGCATTGCCGGCGAAGACCGGATGCACGCAGCAGGCGTAAATCTCACGCGCCCCTTGCTGTTCGAGCAACTGCACCACTTCGAGGATGGAACTGCCGGTGGCGATTTCATCATCAACCACAATACAACGCTTGCCGCGCACATCACCAATCAGGTTGAGGACTTCGGGCGCAGTGAGCGAGCCATCTTTGCGATCAAAGTACTGCACGCGCCGCTTCTCGGCAATCGCCAATGGCGCATTCAACGCCTCGGCAAAGTTGCGCGCGCGTTTAGCAAAGCCAACATCGGGCGACACGACGATCATATCGTCCCACCCTTTATCGGCAAAGTAGCGTACCAGCAAGTTCATTGCCGTCAATTCATCCATCGGGATCGAGAAAAAGCCCTGTATCTGCCCAGCGTGCAGATCAATCGTCATCACCTGATGGGCGCCGGCCACTTGGATCATATCGGCCAGCAGACGAGCCGTAATCGGCACCCGCGGCTGATCCTTCTTGTCGGTGCGGCCATAGGCATAATAGGGAATCACCGCAGTGATCCGGCCTGCCGATGCCCGTTTGCAGGCATCGAGCATAATCAACAGCTCCATAATTCGATCACTGAGATCGGGCATCGCCAGCGACTGGATCACAAACACATCTTTTTCGCGCACACTTTCATTGAGCTTAACAAAGATATTCTCATTGCTAAACTTCACGATCGTCACATCACCGAGCGGAACGCCCAAACGCTCGCTAATCGCCCGCGCAAGCATCGGGTTCCCATTACCGGCAAAGATCCGCATCTCGTCGAAGCGGCTTCCCATTCTTTCCTCCTTACCCAGTGAGACATAGTTCAGACAGCGCCTGAGTCGATTGCAAACAGCGCCAGCATCTCGGCGCGCGACAAATGCCAACCAGACGGTAAGCCGTTGGCAGCCGGGACGTCATCATACGCGATATGCAACGCCCGCATCACCGGTTGTTGCAAGACGATCGCCAGTGCGCGCGCCAGCGAGAGCGGTTGCAAGCGCGGAACGCGCGCCAAACCGGTGCGTTGGGCGAAACTCACGGCAGCATCGGCGCTGAGAAACGCGAGTAACAGGCGAGGACGAACGAACGGCGCCGGCGCTGGCGGTTCAGAGCTAGCACCGGTGCTAGCGGTACGATAGACATACAGTGTCCGGGGCGAAGGCTGACCATCGGCAATGAGCCGCTGGTGAAACAATGTTAGCACATGCGCCACTTGCGCCGGTTCACCGCCGGCCTGCCGCACAGCTGTGGCCAAGATTGCGAGATCAACCTGCGTTGCCGCCATACCCACTCCGTTTCGCGCATATACCCATCGCCTATGGCTGCGGATCGTGTGTTGCAGGCATCTCCGGTCTTCCTATTGCAAGCGACCAAGCCCCTCTACCCGACGTTATGCTACGGCACCGGCGTTGGCCGGGGTTGCACAGTTTGCGGGCGTGGCTCACCGAAGTAGAGCGCTGATCCCAACAAACCCAACTGCACCACATACGGCGTACCCGCCGCTTCGGGGTGCAACTCAAACCGGGCACGCTCGAAATATTGCACACGGAAGGCTCGCCCATCAGGCTGCACCTCATCAAATTCGGCGCTAATCGGATAGCCGAACGATGTCAAGCCACCGTTTTCTTCCCAATATTGCAAAAATAGACCGCCGACGCCAAAGCCGGTTTCCGGGAAGTAACGGAGATCGGAGCGTGACGCGAATGGTTCGGGGCGAAGAAAAGTACGCCCGGCGACATACTCTACCCCGACAAGCCCAATTTGAAATTCGTAGGGCGTCCCGCTAAGCTCCGGCCAATATTCAACCCGCGCGCGTTCAAACCACTGCACCTCGCGGCCATTGTGCAACAAAGCCGGGCTAATTGGCAAACCAAGCCGGCGCAAGCCGCCGAGTTGTTCGTATGCAGCAGCAAAACGTGGCGCGATATCAACCTTGACGGCTGGAGCCGGTGACTGACCGCCAGCAACGGCAGCCACGGTAGGGGACTGCAAAATAAGCTCACGCGGCGTCACCCGGTTTTGCGACGTGACCGGCCAACGCATCCCGTCAATCCCGGCAATCACGAGCGCCAGCACAATCAAGAGCAACACCCCGATCAGCACAACCATCCCAACCCGCAGACGGTTATTGCGCGCCGGACGCTGGCGGATCGGGCGAGTCTCGGCAGAGACCGGCGGAACCGATTGGCGACCCTGATCCGGACCTGATGGCACAGTTGGTGGTGGTTGGCTAGAAGGGGAAGAGACGGTTCCGCTCATTGGCCGCTCCTAGATATGAGCGATAATCTCACTTGCTACCACCCGCAAATCATCGGTAGTGGCAGTACCGGGGCGCCATAGCTTCACTGAACGATCACCATCCCAACGAGGAATAATATGGATGTGGAAGTGAAACACCACTTGCCCAGCAGCGGCGCCGTTGTTCTGAATAATATTAAAGCCATCGGGTTGTAACGCTGCGACGATGGCCCGCGCCACCCGCTGGGTCGTGAGCGCCGTAGCTGTAACCAGTTCGGGCGGCAGATCGAGCAAACCGGGCAATTCTGGCTTGGCAATGACCAGCGTATGGCCACGTGCCGCCGGATTAATATCGAGAAAGGCAAGAGTTAGATCGTCTTCGTACAACTTAAATGCGGGCAGCTCACCACGCACAATTCGGGTAAACACCGACGTCATACCACCTCCGAAGTATCCAGCGCAGCTAGATCGTCTTCTGTCCCTGTACGCTGGCCAAGCCACGCCAGCGCGATCACCCCGAGCAAAACACCAAACCAGAGCGTGCAAAAACGGATCACGATCGTCGCTGTTGTTGCCGCGCTGGCGCTCACCCCAACCAGCGCAATCAGCAAACCGACACTACTCACTTCTGAAGCGCCTAGCCCGCCGGGCAAAAATGAGACCAAGCCAAACAGGGTGCTTGCCGCGAAGATAAACGTCGCCTGCAAGAGCAACAACCATGACGGCTCACTGCCGACCCCCATGAGCACCACGAAGAAGGCCAGACACTCAAAACCCCACGAAATCACGCTGATCAGCGTCGAGACGAGCAAAATGCGCCAGTGCAACAATTGCGCGGTCGTGGTATACACCGTCTCGAGTCGCGGCGCAATGCGCCTGCCAAACGGTAGGCGCGCGATAAGCCGGAGCAGGGCGAATGCTAGATCTTGCCGTTGCACCACCACAATCCCGGCGATCGTCGCCACGACCAGCGTCACAAACAACGGGCGCGCCGGCGGGTAAAGGGTCAAGCCCAATCCCATCAGCAACAGCATTGCAATGCCATCGGTCAACCGCTCGGCCAACACGATCGGTGCCGAACGGCTGATCGGCACGCCATTGCGTTGGCGCAAGAGAAACGACTTCAGTACTTCACCCATCTTGCCCGGCGTAACCGACATGACTAATCCAGCGGTAAAGATGAGGCCGCTTGTTGGATAGTCAATGTTACGGTCAAGACGCAGGTAGCGCAGATAATAATCCCATTTGAGCCAGCGCAGCCAGTAATTGATGACGGTGCCAATCAGGATGAGCGGCAGCAGCAACCAATCGAAGGTGCGTAAATCGTTGCCAACGGCGCGGAGATCGCTGAACAAGCTGATCACAATCACCACCGCCAAACCGATCACGAGCGAGGTGAGGATTGATTTGCGCAACCCGGCGCGTAGGGAGGTTGTCGGTTTGTATTGCTTCATAACAGCTCAATTATAGCATAGCAGTACCGGTGGCATTTTTATGACAGATCACCTAAGTCAACTATGAAGGGGACTAGACTCCTATAGCGGCAGACTTAGCGATCAGGTACAATACCGGCAGGTATGGCATCTACAACGTGAGGAAACTTTATGCCTGCCCGTTTTGCCCTCTGCGGCCTGCTGATCCTCCTGATCAGTCTTGTGCCGGCGCCACCTGCACAGGCCGCTCCTACCACTGATTGGATCATCAAACTGGCCGATGCGCAGCAAGCCGTTACCCTCAGCCAGCGGTTGCGTATCCAACATATGACCCTGATCGGCGATCAAACCTATCTCATTCGCTTACCTGCCGGGATGCCGGACATCATAGCCGACGAACGCATTCGTAATCTCGCTGGGGTCATTTACGCCGTGCCTGATTACGAACGGGCCATAACCCGCACACCTAATGATCCCTTCATTCAACAGCAATGGGCATTAGGCACGATCGGTGCTTACGACGCTTGGAATATCACGACCGGCGGGCCGATCATCGTAGCAGTAATTGACACCGGGGTTGATGCTAGCCATCCTGATCTAAGCGGAAGAGTGCTGAGCGGCCTCAACACGATAACTGGCAGCACGAACACGAGCGATGATAATGGCCATGGTACAGCAGTAGCGGGTTTGATCGCCGCCGCCGGCGACAATGGTACAGGCATTGCCGGCATTTGCTGGGGATGCCAGATCTTGCCGGTGAAAGCGTGTTTCAACAATGGCCGCTGCCGCGACTCGAGCGTGATTAGCGCGATTCGCTGGGCCACTGACAATGGCGCGCGCATCATTAACCTGAGCTTGGGTGGGGCGATGAGTTCTCCTGCGTTACAAGATGCCGTGCGTTACGCCACCGAACGCGGGGTGTTGATCATTGCCGCTAGCGGCAACGAACGGGCTGAAGGCAATGTGCCCAACTATCCGGCTGCATACCCGGAAACGATCGCCGTAGGGGCAACCGGCTACAGCGATGAAGTCACCGGTTTTTCCAATACTGGCGATTATCTCGATCTTGTAGCGCCAGGGATTGATATTGCGACCACGCTGCCGGGCAATAGCTACGCCACTGCTACTGGTACCTCGTTCGCCAGCCCCTTTGTGACGGGCGCAGCGGCGCTGGTAATGACTATACGACCCGATCTGAGCAGCAATGACGTGCGCTGCGTGTTGGTGATTTCCGCCGAAGATCGCGGCCCACCGGGGCGCGACGGTGAGTATGGGTATGGCCGGTTGAACGTTTTGAATGCAGTGCAAACGGCCACCACCTACGGCGGCTGCCCATTGGGTACACCGACTCCGGTTGCCAACCCCGGCTTCGACCCCTTCAACCGCGTTGATCCACCGTCCGATGGCCGGCTGTTCTTCCCCGAAACCGGTCACACCCTCGGTGGCGGCTTCCGCGCGTACTGGGAACAAAACGGCGGCCTGCCAATCTTCGGCTTTCCGATCAGCGAAGAGTTTACCGAAATTGGCAGCGATGGCCGCCCGGTCACGGTGCAATACTTCGAGCGCCACCGCTTTGAGTGGCGCCCGGAAAACCCGCCGCCCTACCATGTCTTGCTCTCGCGGATGGGAGACGATCTGCTGCGCCGGCAGGGGCGTGATTGGTACACTTTTGAGCGCAGCGGGCCGATTGCCGGTTGTCTCTATTTTGCCGAGACGAATCAGGCGCTGTGCGAACCCTTCCTCAGCTACTGGCAACGCAACGGCCTCGAATTCGATGGCCGGCCCGGCAAGAGCTACGCCGAGAGTCTGGCTCTGTTTGGCTTGCCACTCTCGAAGCCGCAGATTGAAGAGACGCGGCCCGGAACAGTGGTGATCGTGCAGTGGTTTGAACGGGCGCGTTTCGAGCTGCATCCAGATGGGAAGGTGTTGCTGGGCTTGCTCGGTAATGAGTTGGTAGGAAGGTAGGGTAAGGGACGATGAGCAACATTGTGGAGTGCGGCAGTTCAACTGCCGCACTCTGTATTCTCTCTGTGACTACAGTCATAACCACTTCAGGACGCACAGCACTAGGCGAGAACCCTCTGCCATTACATACTTAAAAGGGTAAGGGGATGGCGTCGCCGCCTAACGGTGGTGCGCAATAACAGGTACGCTGTTGTCAGTGCGAGGGAGAGCAGCTCCGAAGCCATCGCCGGCTTGAGCGAGAGCGAGCATTGAAAGGTTCTTCCCGCGCTCGCGGGGGATTGCTTAGTAGTTCATCGTGTATTTTTGTTTGTATACCGTTCTTTCCGCGCTCGCGGGGGATTGCTTTGCCTCGCTGCGCTCGGCGCGTAATGACACCGGGGAACAGGGGCAAGCAAGGACAGAGAGAGATGAACGTTGAGCGATTTCCCCACCTGCTTAGGAGCAAGCGAGTGTCGAGCACGACAAACAACAAACTGACTGCATAAATCTCATAATTACAGGTGCTTCTATGACGACACTCCAACCAACCGAACACTTCTCACCGCATGAAGAGTTGATCAACGTGATCACACACGGCGCTGGCGCGGCGCTCAGTACGCTGGCCGGCGCGATCTTGCTTGGCGCGGTCTGGCAACGCGGCGACGGCTGGCAAATTGCCGGCGCGACGATCTTTTGCGTAACGTTGACGTTGCTCTACCTCGCTTCTACACTCTATCACGCCAGCCGCGAACCACGCCGGCGAGCAATCCTCGAAATCTTTGACCACAGCGCGATCTTTTTCCTGATTGCCGGCACGTACACCCCATTCACGCTCGTGAGCTTACGCGGCACGTTGGGCTGGACGATCTTTGGCCTCGTTTGGGGGCTAGCGTTAGCTGGGGTGGTGATGAAGCTCTTTCTGACCGGACGGTTTCGTTTGCTCTCGACCCTGATCTACGTTGCGCTCGGCTGGCTGGTGGTGATTGCCGCCGATCAAGTCTTCACCGCGCTCAATCCACCGACCATCGGTTTGCTGGTTGCCGGCGGCGTGGCGTACACTGCCGGAACACCATTTTATATGCTCTCGCAACGTCGCTATATGCACAACATCTGGCATGGCTTTGTGTTGCTAGGCAGTGTGTTGCACTTTGGCGCAGTGGTTTCAGTAGTGCTGTAAGCCAAAGGGGCGGCAGTTGCCCTGCCGCCCTCAATCCCATCGCCTTTACCGTACCACGCGCATATTGCACCCGCTCCGCTTTGCGGCATACAAGGCTTGGATCCAATCGATCAGATCGCAGACACATATCATCTGTTAGGCTTGCGATCCTCACACTGATCGTCACCGGACGAAGCGGCTATGCCGCTTGCTGCACCAGCCGGCGCAGCCGCTCGACCAGCAATAGGCGCCGTCGCTACCGGTGACTGGGAGAATTACGGCCAACTCCTCACCGCCATAGCAGGCAATCATGTCGTGCTTGCGGCTGCCTTCATTCAACGCCTGCACACAATCCGCCACGTCTCATCGCCGGCAACATAGCCGAAGCTATCGTTAAACTCTTTGAAGTAATTCTACTTTCCACTTATGCTATAATCACCGCCACAACTGAAGTGCATTGAAGTGAAGAGGGGCAACAATGCGGTTGCTGATGCGCATTGCCGGCTGGGTGTTAGCATTAGTGCTATTGGTCGTGGTGGTTGGCGGTGGGGGCGGGTATCTCTGGCTGCGGCGGTCATTGCCGCAAACCACCGGCGAGATTCAGGTGCGCGGGATCGGCGGGCCGGTGACGATTGTGCGCGATAGTGATGGCGTGGCCCACATTAGTGGCACAACCGAAACCGATGTCGCCTTTGGCTTGGGCTTTGTCCATGCCCAAGAACGGCTCTGGCAAATGGAGGTACAGCGCCGGATCGGCCATGCCCGCCTGTCTGAAGTGTTTGGCGAAACAACGCTGCGCACCGATAAATTCTTGCGCACGCTCGGCGTGGCCCGCGCCGCCCGCAGCACGCTGGCGAAGTTCGATAACGAGACGCTCGCCATTCTTGAAGCCTATGCCGCTGGCGTGAATGCGTTTCTCGCCACTAATCCGGTGTTGCCACCCGAATTTTTGATCCTTGGTGTACAACCCGAACCGTGGCAGCCGATCGATTCACTGGTGTGGGCTAAGATGATGGCATGGGATCTTGGCGGCAACTGGAGCGATGAGGTGCTGCGCGCCCTGCTGATCGCTAAGGTCGGCCCCGAGGATGCCAACGTTCTGATGCAAACCTATACCGCTGACGGGCCACTGATCTTACCCGAAGGGGTGTCGACGCTCGAAACGGCTGGCCACCCAAATCCGCCGATCCAACCCGCCACCGCGCAGGCGCTGCTTGATCTGTGGGAGACCATTCACCTAACGACCGGTCTCGGCGATCTGCTTTCTGGCTCGAACAATTGGGTGATCGGCGGCTCGCGCACGGCCAGCGGCAAGCCGCTGCTGGTTAATGATCCCCACCTCGGCAACCGTATCCCCTCGATTTGGTATCTGGCCCACATGCAGGGTGGCCGGATCAACGCGATCGGCGCGACCTTCCCCGGCTTGCCGGCGATTGTGATTGGTCACAATGAGCGGATCGCATGGGGCGTGACTAACACCGGCCCTGATGTGCAAGATTTGTACATCGAGCGGATCGACGCTCAAAATGATGTCGAATATAACGGACAGCGCGAACCGGCAACATTGATCAACGAAGTGATTCGGGTCAAAGGCGCTGACCCGATCACGCTCACGGTGCGCATCACTCGCCATGGCCCGATCATCAGCGATGTGCAAAGCGATCTGCCCGATACGCTTGCCTTCCGGTGGACGGCACTCGACGATGATGATCTGACCATGCGCGCGTTTCTCAACATCAACCGCGCACAGAACTGGGAGGAGTTTGTTGCGGCGTTACGCGATTACAAGACGCCGATGCAGAATTTCGTATATGCCGATGTGGACGGGAATATCGGCTACTACGCGCCGGGAGCAGTACCGATCCGGCGCAACGGCGACGGCAGAGCACCGGTGCCGGGGTGGACAGATGAGTACGAGTGGATTGGCTACATTCCGTTCGAGGAGTTGCCCCATATCTACAACCCGCCGAAAGATTATGTCGCTACCGCCAACAACAAGGTGGTTGGCGACGACTACCCCTACCTGCTCGGCACATCGTGGGCTGCCCCGTTCCGCGCCCAACGCATCATCGAGCTGATCGAGCAGGGCAACAAGCTGACGGTGGATGATATGCGGGCAATGTTGGGGGATGTCGTTTCGGCGCAAGCCCGCGAGCTGTTGCCGATCTTCCGCAACGTGACCCCTGCCGGCGAGCGTGAAGCCGCTGCACTGGAGTTGCTGCGCAGTTGGGATGGGGCAATGCACGGTGACAGCGCCGCCGCTGCTGTCTATCAAGGGTACTATTACGCTGCCCTCGAAGCGATCTTCGCCGACGAGCTGCGCGACCTTTTTTCCACCACTTATCGCAACCGGCGCGACTTCCCAGCGTTAGCGCTGCGGGCGGTGTTGCTCGATGGCCAGCGCGAATGGTGCGACGATGTAACAACCATTGGGGTAAAGGAGGATTGTCCCGCGACGTTAGCCAAGGCGCTGAGCAACGGCCTGACCACGATGGCGGCGGTGCAAGGCGAGAGCGATCCAGCGCGCTGGCGCTGGGATCGCGTCCACCAAGCGGTCTTCCCGCACAACCCGTTTAGCCAAGTGGGGGCTTTGCGCGGCCTGTTTGAGCGACGCACCCCCAACGGCGGCGATACCTTCACCATCAATGTGGCACCGGTGCGTATAACCGAGCCGTACCTGCAATACAACGCGCCCTCGTACCGCCAGATCATCGATCTGAGCGACCTCGACAACTCGCGCTTTATGCACACCACCGGCCAATCAGGCAACGTGCTTAGCAGCCGCTACAGCGACTTCCTTGACCGGTGGCAGCAGGTTGAAGACATCCCGATGCGCTTCAGCAGCGCGATCGACGGAGAAACATTGGTCTTGCATCCGATGCCATAACCGCCGGGTTACGGCTTTGATAACACCACGACCAACACCGGGCGATTCTGCGCATTCCAATCTCCGGTGCGGCTGGTAACAAAATATTTGCCGCTGTGGTAAGCGCCATCCGCCGAGTAAAGGGCCAACCGCAGCGGCTGACCATTGGCATACGCCTGCACAACCCCGCGCGTTACGTCAATTTCACGCTTAGGGAGATTATTCCAATCGGGCGACCCGAACATCACATCGACCCAACCGCTGCCGATATTCTCGCGCGCGAGCGGCGCATTATTCCATGTCAGCGCATTGGGGTTCCAATCTTCACCCACCACCATTGCTTGGATCAGCGATGGCTTGGCGGCTTGGGGTTGCGCATTACCCATCTGGCTCAGAATCAGCTTCGCCGAAACCACGGTTCGCCCAGCGGGCAAGCTGTTTAGCGGGAAGGTGAGGTAATACTTGGCAAAACACGGCCAGTCGGCAATATCAGCCTGATTTTGGACACTGATGTCGGCTTTGTCAATTGGCTGCGACCAATTACCCCAGCGATCCCAGAAATTGCCGTCGGCATTACACATATTGCTATCTTGACCACCAACGCCGGCATCGGCCACCGTCACGCCATTCAGACCATGGCGGAGGCGGAACTCTTGAGTAGCGCTGACCGGCGGCGGGGTGTAGACCGGCAAGCTAAAGCGAAGACCGCCCCACGTGCGCGGCTGATTCGGGTTGAGGCTTGGCGGCCATACCTGATCGGCGATCGGCGTACCGGCAGCGTTATCACGGTCATGCACGATCACCCCCAACCGCCATTGCGTGCCATCAGCGGGCCGGCCAGCGAGGCCGAGACTGGTAAAGGGGATACGGAAGGTCATTGCCCAACCCCGATCTTCATCGTTATCGTTGTTAAGCGCATCGCCGCGCCAACCGGGGATGGTAGTGAACGGCACATCAGCGGCAGCCCAGCTCCCACCGGTGGCGCGCTGGCTCAACTGGTAACGCGAGTCCGGCTCAGGCGGGCCACGAAATTGCGCAACCAGCCGATAGCTAGCAGCGCCAAGTTGGGTTCCATTGCTCGTATCAAGCAACACCGTCGCTGCATCCCACGCAGTGAGATCGGCAGTAGAAGGCGTAGTATCATACCAGAGTTGCCGATCAAATACGGCGAGATAGAGATAGAGGGCATCGTTGTTATAACCCACCCGCACATCAGTATAGTTACTAGTACGGCTGACTTGCCCAAACCAGAAGATCGCCATTTCGTCGAATCGGTCGCGGGTGACATCAGTAACCGAAAAGAAGGGTGCGTTGATCTGATACTGTGCGGTGGCGGATGGGCCAAAGACAGCCGGCAGCCACTGACGGAAGGGTGGATTGTTAGCGGTGGTGATAGCGAGAGGAAGAATGAGGGCCAGAACGATGAGGGAAATCAGACCGAAGCGTAAGAAGCGATGAACCAAGGGAGTACCTCCTGAGTATAGAAGCCCACCGAGAAGCTCAACGCACTTCTCGCCCCCCCCGGTCATTAGAAGTGAGGGTTGGTCACGTGACGAATCACGAAGCCAACGACCGCTCTTCCACGTAAATTATTTTACTACCTTGCGGCTCAAATTGCATGGGCACATGACGTAATTCGGGCAAAGCCGCCCGGATGGCGTCGTGGCGCTCTTCGGGCGCATAGACCAGCAAAAAGCCGCCCCCACCAGCACCGAGAATCTTGCCACCGATCGCGCCGGCAGCCCGCGCCCGCTCGTACCAATCATCAATCTGCGGCGTTGAAATGCCGCTCGCCAACTCACGCTTCCGCATCCAACCTTCATGCAAAATCTCGCCGAACGCATCGAGGTCATTGTGGTGCAGCGCAAGGCGCAGATCATGCGCCAACTCCACCATGCGGCGCAAATGCTGGCGGCGCGACTTATCACGCTCCGTATTCTCGCGCTGCTCGCGCAACACATCGCTCGTCTTGCGGGTAGTGCCGGTATACAGCATCATCAATCGCTGCTGCAAGCGTTGCTTCGTTTCAGTGTGGCAGATGATCGGATCAACAAACACCGTCTCATCAGGGTTAAATTGAATGAATTGCAACCCGCCATAGGCAGCAATATATTGATCTTGCTTCCCGATCGGCGCGCCACAACGCTCAATCTCAATAATGCATGCCTCGCGGGCCAGCCGTTCGGCGCCGGCAAAACGGCCAATAAAGGCGTAGAGCGCATTCAAAAGACCCACGGTATAGGTGCTCGATGAGCCGAGACCAGTGCCCTGCGAGGGAATATCCGAGATCGAGGTGATCTCAATTGAATGATGCCGCCCCACCAAACGTAACGCTTCCCGGATCAGTTGATGTTTGAGGTCATCAACCTGATCAACAATTTCGGTCACTGAATAGCTGGCCCGGATCTGATGGTCAAACTTCTCGTTGACGGTGATGTAGATATACTTGTTGATCGCTGTACTCACCACCGCCCCCGGTTCATGGCGGTAGAAGGCCGGCAAATCACTGCCGCCACCGGCAAAACTAATTCGCAACGGCGTGCGCGAGATAATCATAGCATTGCCCCTTGTGGTTCAGATCGAACCACTCGCTGCATCAGATTGAAACTACGAACACCGCATCGCAGAGCTTGATCGACTGATGGTAAACGCATAACTAAACACCACAGTGTGACCTACTCATTCCACACTGCCATCAGTATAATCTGAGCGTACCGCAAGCGAATGACAAAAACTTCATTAATAAGTGCAAAGAAGATAGCAATTTGTTTACGTCGCGCGATCGCCGGCGGCGGAAGGCATTGTAAAGCCCCAGCGCGGCAACGGTCATTGGGCTACGGCGCAAGCACTCTTCCCGTTCACTCACAGGAGTGATGAAATGGCCGCAACACCTTTTCTATCGGTCGTCATCACCACCTACAATGACATCCACCGCTTGCCAACCACTGTAGCAACGATCAGCGCCTCCCTCGTCCAGCAATCCTTCCCCGCTGTGATCATCGTGGTTGACGATAGCAGCACCGATGGCACTGCCGGCCTCGCCGCAAGCTATGCCGGCGTCTATATGCTCCGCTGCAAGCATCGCAGCAAAGGGGTTGCCGTGCGTGTCGGCGCACTCCCTGTCCGCAGCGAGGATGTGCTGTTGTGCGATGCCGATTTGGCCACACCGATCGAGGAGTGGGAACAACAAGGGCCACATTTCAGCGCAGGATTCGATGTCGTGATCAGATCGCGGGAAGGAATCGGCGCGCAACGGTACAATGAGCCATTTCACCGGTATCTGATGGGGCGCATCTTTAAAACTTGCTAGTCCAGATGACCGCCCTGCCGGTAATCCATGACACCCAATGCGGGTTTAAAGCGTTGCGGCTATTGGCAGCTCACGATCTCTTCCGGCACGTGCGCATATACCATATACGGTGATGATGCGCCGATTATACAAGGAGCCGTCATCACCACCTACGATGGCCAAATCCTCTTTCTGGCGCACCAGCGCGGTTATCGCATCACTGAAGTGCCGGTCTCGTGGCACGATGGTACCGAAACGAAGGTTGATCTGGTGCGCTACTCATGGCGAAACCTGCGGCGCGACGTGCTGCGCGTCCGGTTTAACGATTGGCGGGGAGCTTATCAGGCTCCGCTGCTGCAATCGGCAGACTCCAACCTCAGCGGCGACGATCGGCGTCTTCAAGCTGTGTGCCACTCGGTAGCGCGTTTCTAGCCCTCTCTTGGGCGCAGTGGAGTTTTAGCACCGACATCTCTTACGTTCCATTGGCAGAAGCGTTTAGCGTAAGCGCCTTCGCCAGCAGCTTGTATCCGCCACGAATTGCCACCAGCCTGCTCGCCAGTCTCTGCTGAGCGCTCGCCGTTTCTCACGGGGCAAGCATGCGTGTTTCTCGGGCAATGAACGCAATCAGCTCACTAGTAACCCATCATCATCAATCGTTCTGCGATTGGCTCAGCGCGGTTGGAAACATCGACGGCCCATGAGCGTTATTCTTAGCTTGTACTATTTGCCAGTTGCGTTCTTCGTCTACGGCTATCGCGATCTACCTGCGATCATAAGCTGGTTGACTAAATAATGGCAGTGCGCGCCTGCCGGTCTGGGTCCTATGGTCGCCGGATCGCATCTTGCCGTCGGGTATCAGTGCGATCGTCTGCATCATTCCCCTGTGGAACAGGATCGGATTGCGGTATCCGCTCAGGGGTTCGTTGCAGATAAGATGCCTGCCCGGTTGCGCCTGCTGGCGCTACTGGGATGAGCAGGGATATCGATCTGGTACGCAGTGCGCTGGCGTCACCCGCCGTACCGTCAACTCAGGTGGATCGGCGCAAGCTACGCGCTTTTTCTACCCTTCATTATTTGGTGGGATCCCTCCGAACCAAAATGGTTTGTAGCGCTGAATCTGTTTCTCGCTGCTGCTATTGTCGTCGATTGGGATTCGCCAACACTGCCGCGCCAACGACCATTCTTGCAGGCGCATGCATTCTCTTGATTGGGCTGGGAAACGTTCAAGCCGCTATTTGGTCAAGCGCGACCGTGCCAAATCCCCATATCAAACCGGCGACATGCGTGGCCCAGTATCTGGGCGCAGGCGATGTTTTTCTGGAAACCGACTGGTCGTTTGGCGGATATCTCAGCTATTTCTACGAATGCGACACTGTACGTTTGATCGAACTCTCGGCGCGGGTCAACGGCAACAACGCCCTCGTTGCAGCCATCGCAGAGGTGACCCGTGAGCGGCAAACAAGCGGTGGCCGGGTCTTCATTGCAGATCTGGATTCTTACGAGCCAGCTTAGCAAGCATGGTTTTCACCCACACCAGCGTATCGCACACCACATTGCACAGCTTCCGCCAGCAACCGGCATTCGCTTGCGCCAACCGTCAGTTCGAGCAGACGGGGATTTTCAGACCTACTACATTGCCGCGACGATGCCGCGCGCCGGCGAGGACATACATGACCATAGGAGAGCGCTGCAATTCACCGCAGCCCACCCGTCAGTCGCTTATCCTGAAGTACCACACTACTTTTACTCGCCTCTCTGAGTGATCGTTCTCGCCCCGCTCAGCGCCTTACCATACCCGCTCACTTACAAGGTATGGGTCGTTATCAATCAGATCGTACTCGCCGGAACACTGCGGCTGCTGAGGAAGAGTTTACCAATGTTCCAACGCTGGTCACGGCCTCTGTTGGTCATCCGCGCTGGAAATTAGCTACATACCGATGGTATTTGAGAACCTCACCCTCAACCGCTTGGGACAGTGGCAATACAAGCGAGGATGGTGGCTCTTGCGTAGCAATTATCTGCGCGAGTCTTTCTTGCTGATAAAGCAGTAGTACCATAGTACCTTTTATTCTTCGCTCGGACAAAAGAACTATTGCATAAAAACAAACTTCACCAAGATCATATAAGCCACACTGAACAGATTAAATCGGCAAATAACTACTCATCATCCCGAAAAAGAAACCGAAAAAACCTTCGCAAGTTGCACAATCTACAGAGATATTCACATATCAAGCACGGCTACTGCCTGCATCCCAACAGCCGGAACGCAAGCAGCAAGCAAACAGGAAAGGATTGGCACGTTAGCCAAGCGCCCAAACTAGTCACCTGTCGAGAGGTTATATGAAAGCATTGTCACAATTTCTTCGCTCCGCTGTTAGCCGATCTTCAGCCACAAGGTGTACTGTAGCATTGTGATCGTAGCCTGCGACCTACTACGTGCTATGATCTAGTTGCAGCGCTAGGAGGGGGGCTTCATGCGCGCTGTCTTTCTCGACCGCGATGGTGTCATTAATCACAACCGGCCAGACCACGTCAAAGATTGGTCAGAATTCCAATTTATACCGGGCGCGCTCACTGCACTCCGCCTACTGACCAACGCCGGTTTTCGCATCTTTATTGTCACCAATCAAGCAGCCGTCGGGCGTGGATTGATGTCGGTTGAAACCCTTGAACAGATTCACGCCCGATTGCGCGACATCGCCAGCTACCACGGCGCGCAGATCGATGACATTCGCTACTGCCCGCACCGGCCCGAGGAGCAATGCCGTTGCCGGAAACCTCAACCGGGGATGTTGGAGGATCTGGCAGCCCGTCACCGGATCAATTGCCGTGAGGCGTACCTTGTCGGCGATGCACTCAGCGATATTGCGGCAGGGCAGCGCATGGGATGCCAGACCATCCTTGTGAAGACAGGACGTGGCGCTAGCGAATTGCAGAAGCCGGAATTGCGGCGCTACCAGCCGTCATTCATTGCACCTGACCTATTAGGGGCGGTGCGCTGGATGTTGGCCGAAGAGGCGGTCAGCACGCCGTTTGCAACGCTACCGCTGCCCGGCGCATTTGTCTTGCCACAATAATTAAGAGGAAGCTATGGAGCGTTACGTACAGATTGCCGTTCGCAGCGCATTGGCGATGAGCCTCGCTATTGGACTGAGCGGCTGCAGCATTGGCTCACTAATTGGTACGCCGACGCCAGAGCCATGGACACCACCAACAGCGGTTCCAACCGCAGTAGTAGCGATGCCAACCGCCACTGCGGCGCCGCCACAGCTCCGCACGGTCGCCGTGGCAATCGGCACCTTCAATGACCAGCGCGAACTGAGCGGGCAGGTCACACCAGTGCTCGAACGCGATCTCGCTTTCCGGCAGAGCGGCATCTTGCGCAATCTGTACGTTGAAGTTGGTGCGCAAGTTACCACCGGCCAGTTGCTGGCTGAGATCGATCTCGGCACATTAGAAGATCAACTCCGGCAAGCGCGGATCAATGCCGAACAAGATCGACGCGCAATCGAGCAAGCAACCGCGCGGGCGCAAATTGATGTGCGCGCCGCCGAAGTGGCGCTTGCCTCGGCCCGTGACCGGCTGAATGCACTGACCACCCCGCCTTCAGCAACTGCGATCGCCGAAGCGCGCGCTGCCTTGCAACGGGCCGAAGCTGCGCTGGCCCGCACCCGCAATGACGCTTCGGCGGTAAAGACGCGCGCCGAGCGGGCGCTGCTCGACCGGCAAGCCGAATTGCAACGGGCGCAAGACGCTTATCAGCAGGCCCGCGCCCGGCTCGAAGTTGAAGATACGCCAGAAGTGCGCGCGCTAGTCGACCAGTTGGCTGCCGCAGTGCGAGTCGCAGAAAGTGCGGTCGCACTCGCCCAGATTGAATACGACACCGCCCGCGGCAACGAAATTGCCGCCGTACAAGCCGCCGAAGCCGATGTAGAGTTAGCCCGCACCCGGCTTGATCGCTTGATTAACGGGCCCGATCAGTTTGAGGTAACTGCCGCCCAGCGAGCTGTGCAACAGGCGCAGATCCAACTCGATGCCGCTCGCCAGCGTCTTAACCCCGATCCAATGCTGGTCAAGGGCTTAGCCGCTTCGGAACTGGCCATCAAAGAGATTGAACGTCAAATCGAGGCGCGCCGGATCTATGCGCCCTTCGACGGCGCGATCACGGCGGTTGATGCCTTGGTAGGCTTTCCGGTGCAAGCCGAAGTTCCGGTATTACGGCTGATGGACAACTCCGGGTTGCAGATTACCGTCAGCGGATTAAGCGCCGAGGATATCGAACGGATTCCGAATGGCGCCACGGTGAGCATCACGTTTGTGCGCTATCCCGGCCGCACCTTTACCGGCGTGGTGCGCAAAGCGACGACGATGAACAACCCGCTGCAAGCGCCCGAACTGCATATTACGTACAACGCCGGCGATCTCGCCCTCGTGGTTGGCGACCCGGCGCTAGTAACGATCGATTTTGGCCAACGTGAAGGAGTGCGCTGGCTACCAATCGAAGCCATCCGGCGCGATGGCGGCCCGCATGTTTTAGTGCCAACCGAAAACGGCTCTCAACGGGTTGATGTGCAACTTGGGCTGATTGTCGATGGCAAAGTAGAGATTGTGAGCGGGCTGGAAGCGGGCGATCTGGTTATCTTGCCGGCATCCAGTTAAGAAGGAGCGACATTCATGCTCACATGGAGCGACATCTGGTCATACATTCGCATTATGCTTCGCTGGTGGTGGGTTGCCCTGCTCGCCGCTCTCCTCGCCGCCAGTGGTGCGCTGATCTTTGCCATGCGCCAGCCTGATTACTACATTAGCCGGACGACCCTGCGTGTCGGCGATACGCTCTCGACTGCCGCGCCTGATCCGCAGATGATCGGTCTGACCAATACCGTAGCCAGCTTCTACGGTGAAATGGCCAAGCGCGAGATCATTTTAGCCCCAGTGGTTGAAAAGCTTGGCTTACCCTTCCCATGGCCAGTGATCAGAGATTACATGCTGGCAACGAGTGTCAACCGACAAGCGAGTTTACTAGAGATTACCATTACAGACACGAATCCGCAGCGTGCAGCAGCCATCGCCGATGCGATTGCGACTGAATTGATCCAATTCGGCCCGAACTCACCTGAAAATGTCGCGGCGCAGCGAAGCCTGCTAAACGAGCAGATTGATCGCGCGCAACGCGAGATTACAACGCTCGATCGCCAGATCGACCAGACTCGCGAACTGCTAGCACAAGCCACCAGCGCCACCGATCTCCGCGAGGCGCGCAACCGGCTGCAAGAATTGGAACTGGCCCGCGATACGGCGCAGAATGCATATACCCAGTTGTTGCGGCTGCAAAATACCAGCATGGTTAACAGTCTCTCGGTCTTTGAATCTGCGAAGGTACCGGGAACTCCCTTGCCGAACAAACGCAACCTGACGGTTGCCGTTGCTGGATTGGCCGGGCTGCTGGTGGGCCTGATGGCGTCATTCGTGCTCGAAGCGATTGACACCCGCTGGCGCAACCATAACGATTTGCGCAGCCGGTTTGGCCTCAACTTCCTCGGCGCAGTGCCCGGCAAGCGGCCATTAATTGGCTTGAGCGAAGATGAAGCGCGCATGCGCGTCGGGGCCGTGAAAGAAGCGCACACCCAAATTGTGCTAGCTGGCTTGCCTCGCAATGCCCGCATTTTGATGGTCAGCGGGCCGCGCCCGTCGCATGAACGAAGTGCGTTAGTCATTGATCTGGCGCATTGCTATACGCTATCGGGCTATCGGGTATTGCTGGTTGATGCCGAAACTGAGCAAGCTGCTTTGAGCGAACTGTTTGGCAATTCCGAGTCAGTGCTACAACCGATTATGATCGATGGCGAAGCACAAGTTTGGTCGAGTTTGCGGGTTACGCCAATGAAGAATGTGTTGTTGTTGGCCCGCAATATCGGCGAAGATGGCCACCCCTTGCCGCCATCGCAACCATGGCCGGCATTAGTCGAGGGACTGCGACACGCTGCTGATATCCTCATTTTTGATGGCCCATCAACGCTCAGCGGTGTTGAAGCTGCGTTGCTGGCACCGATGGTTGATGGCGTGGTGCTGGCGCTCAAACCCGCCGAAGATAGCAGTCGCGACATTCAACAAAGCCTCAAGCGGCTGACGCTGAAACGTAGCGATAGTGTACTTGGCGCGGTGATGTTAACTGATGAACATACGTTGGCTAGGCAAACTGATCGACCACGTTTGCCATTGCCTAACCTCCGCCAGTTATTGAGCGATATGCCGTTGCGGCTGCTCAATCCCGGCAAGGGGCAACCAGAAACGGGGCAGCCTGCCAACAACGTGTCTGTGCCCACGCCTGATCCAGTGGCGGATCATGACGGCTTTGTTAACGCCGAACCGGTCGCTGGGCACGTGATTGTGACTCCGCCCACTGAACCATCGCGCGTGATCGTGACCCCACCAGTGACTGAACATCAGGCCGTCGTGGTGGCGCCGTCTAGCAATACACAGCACAGTAATGGGCTGAAGGAACGCGCCTTAGGCGAGACGGTATGGCCAGCAGAGCAACAACAGGAAGGGACACTCACCGCTAACCCGCCAGCTACAACACCGCCGCCGGCCCGGCGACGCGCAATCGCCGGTCGCCGCCGGCGCAAGTAACGCGCTATGCACTACTTGCAGCGACCTGTCACTCGACGAGCGTTTCTGACCAGCACCCTCGCCGCTGCAGGTCTCGGAGGCATTGTAGCCTATGGCGCCGAACAATGGCCACTGCCTGCGCCAACCATATCGCCGTCGCCACCTGTTTCACTAGCGCCTGCCAACGGTTTTGCGCCATTGGCGTTGGTCACCGATCCGGCGCCGCACCCTGATTTCACGGCATACCTCGGCGAGATCCTGCGCGCAGAAGGGTTTTTGGGTCTGCGCCAGATCAGCCTACGCCAACTGGATCGCCCTATCGCAGCCGCCGTTATTGTGTTAGGATCGACACCCCTCAGTTTGGACAGCCAAGGATGGTTGCGCCAATTTGTCAGCGCCGGCGGTGGCTTAGTGGCGATTCGCCCCGATCCGGCGTTAGCAGAGGTGTTGGGCGTCAGGTATCTCGGCGCCAGTCAGATTGATGATACATGCAATCCAGCGCCAATAACCGGCATTGCTGGGCCGCTTCAGATCCATGCCGTATATGACCGGGTTGAATTGCGTGGGGCAGAGGCACTTGCAACTGCGAGCAATGGCGATCCGCTGGTAACCATCCATCGCTTTGGGCTGGGTACAGCCGCGCTCTGGACGTTCGATCTGGCGCAGACCATTGCCCTCATCCGGCAAGGCAATCCGGCGTGGGCCAATCAGGAACGTGACCTGATGGAGGGTCTGCGCGCCAGCGATCTCTTTGTAGGATGGATCAATCTTGAACGCATCGCCATCCCGCAAGCCGATGAGCATCAACGCTTGCTGAGCCGGGTCATTGACGAGATCAGCCCGCTGCCACTCCCTCGGCTCTGGTATCTACCCGACAATGCCCCCAGTGCGATCATCGCCACCGGCGACGCGCATGGCAGCCGGGTGAACCATATCGAACAGTTGTTAGCGATCGTCGAACAACACGGCGGCACCGCTTCGATCTACTACACACCGCCGCCAGCGAACGCCAGCGGACGACTAGCGCGCAAGTTGCGCTGGACGCTCAGCCGAACACCACTGATCGGCTCGGCGCTCGGCGGAGCCGATTCGCTGCCGGGGCCGCATCACGTTGCTGCTTGGCGAGACCGCGGCCACGAATTCGGCATGCATCCGTATATCGAAGATGGATTGGAAGAAGGCTATTACCGGCACTGGAGTGAATTTCTCAAGCTTGGCTACGGGCCGCTACCGCCAACCGTGCGTACCCACCGCATTCTTTGGCACGGCTGGGTAGACAATGCGATTGTGCAAGCGCGGTACGGTATTCGCATGAATCTCGATCATTACCACAGCGGCCCGGCAGTGCGTAAACCCGACGGTACGTGGACAATGGGATATTTGAATGGGAGTGGCTTGCCGATGCGGTTTGTCGCCGAAGACGGCACGATCATCGATGTGTATCAGCAAGCCACCCATTTGGTTGATGAACATCTGATGCCGGTATTTCAAACCGGCTACGATGTGGGGCTTGACGGCGCAACCGCAGCCAATCAGACGATTGGACAAATTGCGGCCAGCATCGATCGCTACCCAGCAGCATTAGGTCTCCAATGCCATGTCGATCCGTTCTTGATCGGCGATCCAATCGCTGGCGAAGTGGCGCACTGGCTTGACACGACGCTGAGCTACGCCGCCGGCGCCAACATGCCTATCATCGCCGCCGAACGGTGGCTGCGCTTCATTGAAGCGCGCAATACCAGCGATCTCTGCAATATCGAATGGAATGGGCAACGACTGCGCGGGACGATCACCACACCATCAACACCCTTGCCGCTCACAGTCTTGCTCCCAGATAAACACCGCAACGCGCGGTTGCGCACGGTCACGTTCGCGGATGGCGAAGCGGCTACGCAACGGCGTGAGATTGCCGGCAGATTATATCGGGTGATCAGGCTAACCAGCGGACAACAGCAGTTGATCGCCGACTACGCCTCGTAATACGTTCATCAGTAAAGAGAGCTACGGCATGACATTTCCACCTCTACAATCGATCGGCAAGTACCTCGGACTTACGCTGCTGAGCGGCAGTATTCTCGCCCTCCAAATCACCTTCACCCGCATCTTTTCGTTAATGATCTGGCACCACTTCACCTATATGGTGATCGGCATCGCCTTACTCGGCGGTGGGGCAGCCGGAACCTTTCTCGCTGTGCGCCGTTGGGGACCTGACAAGCTCCAGCAGCGTCTCGGCGGGTTGGCTTTGCTTTTCAGCCTTGCTAGTCTGAGCAATCTGATTGCGATTACGACCATCGCCATCGATCCACTGCGCGCAGCGCAGCTCGGCTGGACAATCATCGGTCTTGGCATCTACTTTACATGTCTCCTCGGCACGTTCTTTTCCGGCGGGCTGGTGATTGCCGCCATCTTTGGACGCTGGGCCGGCGCTGCCCACCGGCTCTATTTTGCCGATATGCTGGGGGCAGGCATCGCCACAATGACCGTCTTGTTCGTGATCCAGACGATCGGCGGCCCGGCGGTCATTGCCTTGATCGGCTTGATCGGTGCGTTGGCGGCAGTGCTGCTCGGCTACGAAGCCAAACCACGCCAGCGTTGGCTCTTGCCGGCCATTATTGGCGCGGAAGCGCTCATGTTAGCGGCATTGATCGCCCGCCCGCCCACACTCGCCATACCCGGCTCAAAAGAGCTGGGTTGGGCGATACAGGCGCAAGGAACCAGCCCCGAATTCACCCGCTGGGATCCGGTTGGACGGGTGGATGTGATGCCAGAGATTACCGTCACTGAACCGATGATCGTCGGTGCGGTCAGTTCAAGCTACCCGTTAGACAATCGGCCAGAGCTGCCGCTGAAACTGGTGACGATTGACGGCACGTCGATGACTGGGATGTACCGGTTTGATGGCAGCGATGCCGATCTCGAACGTTTCCGCTTCCTCAACCACGCAGTGATCAGTGCCGTGTACCAACTCGGCAATGAACGCCCGCGCACCTTGCTGATCGGGGTTGGCGGTGGTCTCGATATTCTGCTGGCCCGTCTCTATCAGGCTAAGCAGATCACCGCGATTGAACTCAACCCCACCATTGTCAGCCTCTTACGCGATCGTTACGCCGACTACACCGGCCGGCTCGCTGAGCACCCCTCAACCGAGTTGATCGTTGCCGAAGGACGGAGCTTTCTCAGTCGTACCACCGAGCAATACGACATCATTCAAGGGATTGGCCTCGACAACTTGGCCGCATTGTCGGGCGGGGCCTACGTACTCGCCGAGTCATACCTCTACACGGTTGATGCGCTCGAACAAGCGTTGAACGCGCTCACCCCAAACGGCATCTTCTCGTGGACACGCGATGTCAACAGTCCGCCGCGCGAGATGCTGCGCTTAACCGGACTGGCGGCGGAAGCGTTGCGCCGGATGGGGGTGAGTGATCCGGCAGCCCATATCGCGATCATCGCCAACGAGAGCGGGGTCAATGCCACGTTGCTGGTCAGCCGGTCGCCGTTCCAGCCGGAACAGATCGAACAGTTGCGCGCGTGGGGTGCGGCGAACAACTTCACGATGCTGCACGACCCGTTGGTACGGTTGAATACTCCCTTTGCCGATTACTTGCACGCTACCGATCCACGAGCTTTTGAGCAAGCCTATCCATTCCAAATCTTTCCAGTGACCGATGACAACCCCTTCTTCTACAACTACTTCCGCTGGGAAAACCTGCACTTCGATCGCAGTTATGAAGGGCGGCTCAACCGTTTCCCGATCGGCAACCTGATCTTGTTGACCATGGCTATCTTCGCGCTTGGCGCAGCGGCAGCGTTTATTGTGTTACCGTTGGCGCGCTACCAGCGCGATGGCCTGCGTATGACCGGCGCCATCTCGACGTTGGCCTACTTCAGTTTGCTTGGCGCCGCCTATATGTTCATTCAGATTGTGCTGATCCAGCGCTTTACGCTCTTTATCGGCTACCCGATCCATGCGACAACCACGACCATTGCTAGTATGCTGGCCTTTGCCGCATTGGGCAGCCTGTTGGGCAGCAAACGCATTAGAACCGCCAATGGGCTACGGCTGGCATTGATCGGCATTGCGGCGCTAACGGTGATCTATATCGTTGCGCTGCCGCCGATCTTCGCAGGGTGGATGCACTGGCCTGATTTGGCACGGATCGTCGCCAGCATCTTCATCATCGCGCCGCTAGCCACTATGCTCGGCATCCCTTTCCCGGCAGGTTTATGCCAACTCAATGCGCGCGCGCCGGGGCTTGTGGTCTGGGCATGGGGTATGAACGGCGTCTTCTCGGTGCTCGGCTCAGTATTGGTGATCGTGGTCAGCATGGCGAGCAACTTCACCACCGCGATGCTAAGCGGCGCCGCCGGCTATGCGCTAGCGGCTATGGTTAGCGGCACGCTGTGGAAGGTAGCAGTGCGCGATTCAGCCAGTGTCAGCGCAACAGCTAAAGTTACCGCTGACACACCGGTGCAGCCAGTCACAAGATAATCGCAGTCGGGGACGGAGCTTTTCACGCTAAACAACACTGGTCGGATCGTGTGTTGATAAGGTGCGGCAGTTTTTCTGCCGCGCTCCATAAATTATAGATAGCACACGGCGGTGGAACTGCCGCACTCCATAACGGTCGTTACCGCATCAGTTGAGCAACTCCACTCTCCTCAGGAGGACACCTATGCGCACTGTCAGTCTTGTCGCCGAAGCGCAGCCAACCGTTGCCGAGCGCAGCGCCAGCAGTGCGCGCATAGTCGCGATCGATGCACTGCGCGGCGTGGCGCTGATCTTGATGGCGCTCGACCATAGCGCCTTCTTTGTGGGGGCCGGGCTACAGGCCGAGTCGTATGGTGGCCTACCGGTAGTGTTGCAAAGTCCCGCTTACTGGTTGAGCGGGTTGCTTACCAATCTCGCCTCGCCAATCTTCTTCTTTCTGGGGGGGTATAGTTTAGCGCTCTACGCTGCGGCCCAGACCCGGCGCGGACAACCGCCGCAAGCTACCACCAGATTTATGCTCATCCGGGCGCTAGTCATTCTCGCCCTCGATCTGACGGTCTGCGCGTGGTTCTGGAGCGGCGCCACGCCCTACGTGCATGTGTTGACCAGCATCGCCGCGGCGATGTTCATCCTCGCCGGCTTGCGGCACTTCTTAACGCCACGCCAAATCGGCCTCGTCGCCATCATCACCTTGCTGATTCATCAAGCATGGATTGGCTTAATGGCGAGCGACCTCACGGCGAATGCGCCGCAACCCTTTTGGCAAGCGTTCTGGCTGACCTATAGCTACGACACCAACCCAGCGATCGGCTTTGCCGTCTTAGGGTGGGGGCCGCTGCTCTGGTTGGGCTATGCGCTGGGGCATGGACAAGAACAGCCAGCCTTGCGCCAGCCGCAACGTTGGGCGCAGATTGGGGTAGGGTTGCTCATCCTCTGGCTCGTGCTGCGACTCATCGGCGGGTTTGGCGATCTCGGCACGGTTGCTACGATTGGCGGCACCCCCGCTCACTGGTTGATCATGAGCAAAGCGCCCCCTAGCCTGAGCTACTTCGCCTTCAACCTTGGCATTGCGGCCCTGATCCTCGCTTGGATGTATGCCACCCCGCGCCTCTTCACCACCGGCTGGCTGCGCTGGCTGCCGATGGTAGGTCAAGTCTCGCTCTTCTTCTACGTCACCCACATCATCATCTACCACCTCGTCGCCCTCGTTATGAACCAACTACCGCTGAGCGGGCCGCGCATCATCTGGGGCTACAGCGCGTGGTTGGTTGGGCTAGCCGTGCTGGTGCCGCTTGGCTACTGGTACCGCCGGCAGCGCAAGCGGTATCCACGGGTGTTAAGCTACCTGTAAAGAAGCACTTTACTGCTCGCTAACACACAAAGCGATTGTAGCCGTTCTGAGCAGCGATGACTGGCGGTACCACACGTGGATTGCTATAGCTTGATAGTCACAGTCCAGCTCTTATCCATACGCTATAGAAGGAGGTTTACAGGCTGATATGACAATGGCGTCATCTGGCCACTGCTTTTCGTTTAGCAGGCTGTCAGCCGATAGTGATAGGGTATAAACGATGAGCGATCAACTGCCACGTACATTAATTATCGCAACCAATACGTCGATGCCAGAGCTAGCGGCAGCAGTGCGCGATGGTAAACACCAGCGGGTTGACTACCTCGAACTATCAACTCGCTTTGGCAGTCGGCACATCGATTACGGCATCGTCCGCGCCAACCCGATACTACAACGGCTAGAGGCGTGGCTACGAATGGATTTGCGGTTGGCATGGCAGGTTTTGCAACGGGTGCGACGTGAACGATACCAAGCGGTCATTAGTCTTTCCGAGCGAGTAGGGATACCGTTGGCACTCTTACTACCTAGGAACGTGCGCCATCTGGTCATCTTCCACCACGGCATGTCGGAGCATAAATTGCGTTTGATCAAGGGATTGGGCTTACAACGACGCTGGGATGTGATAGCAGCGATTAGCCAAGCCGAGGCAGAAGGGATGCGACAGGCGCTGAAGATGCCGGCGGAACGAGTAGTAGCCTTGCATACCCCGGTTGACACCAATTTTTACCGGCCACAACCGGCTACGTCGCCGGCCAGTGTTGTGCAGAGCCTTGGTCTCTCGCATCGCGACTACCCAACCTTGATTCAGGCGATGCGGCGGCTGCCACACATTCCTTGCCACCTGCGGGTGGGGAGTAGCTGGGTGAGCGGGAAAGCAGGATACGAAAACGAGACGCTACCGACCAACATCAGCCTACAACCATTTGTGCCACCGGAAAGGTTACGCAATTGTTACATAGAAAGCCGGATCGTGGTGGTGCCGATCAAGGCCAGCACGCAATGGAGCGCCGGCTGCACCTCGGTGCAAGCGGCGCAGGCAATGGGACGACCAGTCATCGCCACGCGCCGTCCGGGGCTGCGCGAATATGTGGTTGAGGGTGAGACCGCCCTGCTTGTTGAACCGGGCAGCGTTGAACAGATGGTTACTGCGATTACCACCCTCTGGGACGATCCAGTGCGTGCCGAGGCAATGGGGCAGGCCGGACGCCAGTTAATGGAGGAGCGGTTTACGCTTGATCAGTGGTTGATGCGAGTGGAAACATTGGTGCAGTGGATGGTGGCGTATCCGAAGCCATATTCACAATTCAGTAATGTGACCATTACGCTATAGCACACGATAGGAAGCGCCGTTTTATGCAGCAGAGCATTGGGCAACAGATTGCACGAAATTCCATCGCTGGCGTTATCGGCCAGATTACGCTGCGTTTTATCTCATTTGGCTACACCATTGCAATTGTACGGCAATTAGGCGATGAGAATTTTGGCGAGTATTCCACCGCACTGGCGCTCATCGGGATTTTAACTATCCTCGCTGATCTTGGCATGGCCAACTACGTTGTGCGCGAAGTAGCCAAGGATCGCAACGCCATCAGCAAGTTGTTCGGCAATATGATTGTGCTCCGCTTAATCCTTGGGTCAGCCGTCTTTTTTATCAACATCCTTGCCGGTTATATACTTGGTTATAATTCAACGATCATTTTCTACATCGCACTCGGCAGTATTGGGCTATTTCTTTATGCGCTTTATGGCCCGCTCGATGCAATCTTGCAAGGTCTTGAGCGAATTGATCTATCTGTTCAGCTTACGATCATCAACCAAGTTATCATTATTTTGATTGGCAGCGTCTTACTCTGGCAAGGTTGGGGGGTGGTTGGCGTCTTCATAGCATCATACATTGCCACCATCATTGTGACAGTTATCGCATGGAATAAAACCACAAAACTAACCAAGCTATCAATCAATATAGATAAAAAGCAATGGTATGCACTGCTGTTGGCTGGCTTTCCGTTCGCGGTCACGATCTTTGCAACCATGTTATCATTTAAAGTTGACACCGTATTACTCTCATTATGGCGACCAAGCACCGAGATAGGTTGGTACAACGCCGCGTATAACCTTATTTTTGCCCTCATCAGCCTTTCTGCCAGCTTCATCGGCGCGCTAGTGCCATCGTTATCGCGCCACTATCAACAAGATGTGCAAGCCGTTCAACAATTCTTTCTACAAACTGTCAAAATCCTATGGATTATCTCGTTGCCCATATCAGTGGGCGTCACGATGGAAAGCGAAAAGATTGTTCTACTCCTATACGGCAGTGAATATTTAAATGCTGCACGCATTCTACACATTCTGATTTGGGTATTACCGATTCTCAACATCACCGCACTCTGCGGTTCCATCACCACGGTTCTTCACCTTGAACGCGCAACTGCTCGCATCAATCTCATCAACGCTTTATTCAACATTACTCTTAATCTCCTCATTATTCCGCATTTCGGAGTAATTGGTGCAGCTATCACGACAGTTATCACTGAATTTGTTGGATTTGTCCAGTATACGTGGTTATTACATGACAAGATCCCGATCAAAAATATCATTTCCACCTTCAGCAATACCATCATTCCAGCGGGGTCGATGATCCTTGTGCTCTGGCTTAACCACCATCTCGACATCTTCCTGACCATACCACTGGCCGCAGTGACCTATCTCGGCATCACTTTTCTTACCGGTGGATTACGAATCGCCGAAGTGCAGATTATCGTCAATACGATTGCGCAAGCGCTGCGTAAACGGGCAGTAGCAAGCACAAAGTAACCATTACGTAGAGGGTGTTATGATTGCAATAAGCGTGGTCATCCCCACTTACAACCGGCTATCAACCCTTGAGCGTTGCCTTGCAGCGCTTGAACAACAAACCCTACCCCGAGCACAGTACGAATTGATCGTGATCGATGACCATTCGACCGATCAGACACCAGTGGTTATGAGCCAGCGACCGGGTATTCGCTTCTTTCGCCAACCGCGTAATGCCGGGCCAAGCGCAGCGCGCAACGTAGGGATACAAGCAGCGCAGGGAGATTGGATTGTGCTGTTGGGCGATGATATTGTGGCGACACCCAACCTACTTGAACAGCATCTACAGGTTCATCAAGAAGTACAGGGAGAACATATTGCGGTGCTTGGGTATACGCCGTGGGGGGAAGATGAAGAGATCACACCCTTAATGCGCTATCTCATAAGTGGCGGCACCTTTCAACAATTTCGATATTATGACATTCACGACCCAAACAATGTCTCATACGAGTTTTTCTATACGAGCAATATCTCATTAAGCCGCCAGTTCTTACTTCGCTACGGCTTATTCGATGAAGAATTTCCGTATGCATATGGCGAAGACACGGAACTTGCCTACCGTCTTAGCCGTCACGGCCTACGCATCATCTTTCGACGCGAGTTGCTCGCGCGTCACTACCATCCAACCAGCTACGTTAGTGCGCGGCGACGAGCGATCTTATCAAGTCAAATCACACTGATAATGGCGCGTAAACATCCTGAACTTGTTGACCTGAGCGTCATAGCTCACTCATCAAAACCACGGATTCGCACAATGATCAAACGTTTTGTCACCGAGCAATTTATTGATCGCTTGCTCGACATAGCCGATCGCCAGCGTTGGGATCATCCATTGTTAATGAAATTGTTTGATTGGAATCTCAGCTCGCACCAATTTTGGGCCTTGATGGATCTTGTTCAGCAGGAGCGATCGGCGCTGAAACAAACAACCGCTGTCGGCAGAACAACCGTTTCGTAAGCAAGGAGGGTCTGTGCGTATTTTGTTAGCTGTTCATCACTTCCCTCCCAAGTACAGCGCCGGCGCCGAGTTGTACACAATGCAATTGGCGCGCGAGCTGTTGCGGCGTGGTCACGAGGCCGAAGTAGTTTGTGTCGAGACGCTCGCGACCACCCAACCCTTCGGGGTGCGAGCCGAACCGGATCGCTACGAAGGGATTCCGGTATGGCGCTTACACCTTGGCCTGCGCGACGCACCGGCCAACTGGAGCTACGCCAACCCGGCGATTGAGGCATGGTTGCGCGAACGGATGCGCATTTGGCAGCCAGACATTATGCACCTGCACGGCGGTTATCTCATTGGCACCGGCGCAATCACGGCGGCGCATGCGTTGGGCATCGCTACTGTCGTAACCCTCCACGACTACTGGTTTCTCTGCCCGCGCATCACCCTGCTGCGCGGCGATGGTTCGCTCTGCCAGCAACCGCCGGACGACCCTGCCGCATGCGCATGGTGTTTGCAACTCGACCGGCGACGCTACCGCTTGCCGGAACAGATCAGCGGGGGCTGGGCTGGGAGGGCGTGGATCAAACTGGCCGGCAAGGATGGCAGGGATGAACAACAGGCGCGGCGCGATACATTACGATCTGCGCTGGCCAAGGTGGATATGATCATCGCGCCTTCGCGTTTTTTGGCCGGCTTATTTAGTGAGATAATAGCACCAGAGCGGTTAACCATCTTACGCTATGGCTTTGACACTTCGCGTTTTGCGCTCGTTTCGCCAATACAAACGGGAAACAGATTGCGACTAGGCTATATCGGCCAGATCGCGCCGCATAAAGGCGTGCATTTGCTCATTACCGCATTGAATAGCCTACCATACAATGATGTGACCGCTGAATTGACCATCTTTGGCAATCCTGAGCAACACCCAGCGTATACCCGCTATCTGCGCCGACTGATCGGCGACAACCCGCACATCCATCTGGCCGGCAAGTTTCGTCACGATCAATTACCAACAGTCTTGAGTAGCGTTGATGTGGTAGTCGTGCCATCGATCTGGTACGAGAACAGCCCGCTCAGCATTATTGAAGCGCATGCCGCCGGACGACCGGTGGTTACGTCGCGATTAGGCGGCATGGCCGAACTGGTGCGCGATGGCGTTGATGGTTTGCACTTCACGCCGAACGACAGCCGCGATTTGGCCCGCCAGTTACAGCGATTGCGGACAGAAAAGGGCTTGTTACAGCGATTGCGGGATGGCATCCAGCCCCCGCCATCGATTGACGACGAAATGCATGCGTTGTTGGAGCGTTACACCGCGCTATTCGAGCGGCGCGGCGTAGAGCGAGGAAGAGTCTGATGAAGCCGCGTGTCGCCATTATTGTGCTGACCTACAACGGCATCGCCGACACCTTAGCCTGCCTCGCTTCGCTCTACCGCTTGAATTATCCCTCTGAGCGGTACGAAGTAGTAGTGGTTGATAATGCGTCACGCGATAGCACTCCAGCACAGGTACGTAGCGCGTTCCCACAAGCGATCGTGATCGAAAACGGCGCGAACCTTGGCTTTGCCGCCGGCAACAACGTTGGCTTACGCTACGCGCAAACGCATGGGTACGACTACGCACTGCTGCTCAACAACGATACCGAAGCGGCACCGGACATGCTCGAACATCTGGTAGCAACCGCTGAGGCTGATCCAGCGATAGCCGCAGTGGGGCCAATCATCTACTACTACGACGCGCCGCAGCGGGTCTGGTCGGCGGGTGGCTACATCGACTGGCGGCGCGGCATTTGCCGCATGGCTGGCGAAGAGGAGGATCGCGGCCAATATCCGGCTCGCACGGTTGATTTCATCACCGGCTGCGCGATGTTGATCCGGGTGGCGGTGCTAGGAAAGGTTGGCCTGCTCGACGAACGCTTTTTTATGTACTTTGAAGAGACCGAATGGTGTGTACGAGCCACGCGGGCCGGGTACGCTTGCTCCTTCACCCCAGCAGCCAAGGTCTGGCACAAGATCCCGCTCAACGCCCGCTTTGACCGCGAATATCTCGCTTACTACATGACGCGCAACCGGCTGCTCTTCTTGCGAGCCACGCGGGCCAACTGGCGCACGTGGCTGGATGCGCTCATGCTGCAAGACCTACGCACCTACTTCAGTCTGTGGCTCCGTCCCAAGTGGCGGACACGCAAAGGCCGGATCGGGATGGGGTTGGGGTGGTTCGATTTCTGGCGAGGAAGGTTTGGGCCGGCACCAACAGCATATCACCGGTACCTCGAATTGGGCAATCATCGATCAGACACGCGATCATCGCCAAAGGATACGCTCTATGCGAATCGGACTTGATGTACGGTACTTGTCCCATAGATTAGTGGGTGGCGTGCGTAACTATGTAGCACAATTCACGGAAACGCTCGTCCATGTGGCATCTGAGCATGATATTGTACTTTATGCTGACACAAAAGCGCCTTTTGAGTTACAAAATCTACCAAATAATGTAACAGTTCGTTTGTTGCCTTGGCATGGGCCGCAATCGAGTATTTATTACGATCTTTTTCTCAAAAAGTACATGCAGCAAGACCATCTAGATATCGTACATTTTACCAGCAATTACGGTTTCGGTCCACAAGGAAGCTATTGTGTGATTACGCTCCACGATGAGATTAACCTCTTGCCACTGAGAGAAATTATTGCCGGGCATAGAAAAACACCGCGGGTCATCGCCATGATGACGTATCTCCATCTCATGACACGGGCAGCGGTGCAAAAAGCCGATCTCATCATTACGGCATCAGAATATTCGCGCCAACAAATTATTCGTTATTCTGGCATCTCACCGCAACGAATCACAGTCGTCCATCATGCCTGTCCGCGTGACATTCAACGAATTGAAGATCCCGTAGTCTTACGTGATGTCCGGCAACGATTGAATCTCAACAAACCATTCGTTGTCGCAGATGCTTTCAAAAATCCGGGGGTCTTAATCCGAGCTTGGCAACGACTGCCACAACCTATCCGAGACCAATATGAAATCATCTTCTTTTCTCGCTCGCCAGATGTATTACCAATCGTGCATAAAGCCATCCGGGCTGGATTTGCACGCATGTTCGTTCGACCACAATATTCCGATCTCAGTGCGCTCTACACCATGGCTACAGTCTTTGTCTTTCCATCGTGGATCGAAGGTTTTGGCATCCCACTCGTAGAGGCAATGACCTGTGGCACACCCATTATTGCCTCCAATCGAGGATCAATTCCTGAGGTAGTCGATCAAGCGGGATACATTATCGATGCAGAAGACGATCAGGCACTTGCCCACTTGCTGGTTGAACTCTTGACTAATCCTGAGGCCGCTGAAACCTTACGCCAACGAGGATTTGCACGAGTTAAGCAATTTTCTTGGACACAAAACGCTCAGCGTGTCATCGAACTATACCATTCATTGCTCACAGCCCGCCCAAGTCAACCCAGCGCACGTTTGCCCAAAGAAGGTTCTCTCTAAGGTGGTGTCACCCGCAGCTAGCGTCAGATCGATATCGAGGACAATCCCATGCGCATCCTCATCCTTTCAACGTGGTGGCCTGAACCGGACGACAACGGCTCGCGCTTGCGGGCGATGGCAATTCTGCGCGGACTAGCCGCTCGGCACGAACTGCATCTGCTAGCCTTCAGCCAAGGGCCAGCCACTAAGGTGCAAACAACCGAAATCAGCCGGCTGTGCCGATCATGGCAAGCCTTTGAGCGGCCCGATCGACCCTTGACCTTGAGCGATCGGTTAGGCAGCATCACCAGCTCGAAGCCGGCGTCGGTGCGGGTACGCTGGAGCACAGCCTTTGCCGAGGCAGTGGTAGCAGCGGCAAAGCGCTGGCAACCGGATGTGGTGTTAGCGATGCAGATTGATGTCGCCGCATATGCCTGCCTCGTACCTAATACTCCGCTAGTGCTGGAGGAATTGGAACTTGCTTCCATCCTCGAAAGTTATCGCCACCAATCGGGCTTGGACCGGTTGCGCAGTCTGCTGACGGCTACCCAGCATCGCCGCTACGTATCAACCATCTTGCCGGCGTTTGCGGCTGTTACTACCGTTTCCGAACGAGAAGCAGAACTTGCCCGCCGGATTGTCGGATCACAACGTCCGGTCATCACGGTCATTCCCAACGGGGTTGATAGCGCCGCTTGTGCCGCTTACGGCTACCGGCCCGAACCTGACACGCTGATCTACCCCGGCGCGCTCTCGTACAGCGCCAATTTCGACGCAGTCGATTATTTCCTGCGCTCTATCTGGCCATTGATCCGTGCCCGTCATCCGCAAGCGCGCTTCCGCATCACCGGCAGAGTCACCGATGAGCAGCGCGCAGCACTGCCGAACATGCCGGGGGTTGAGTATACCGGCTACGTGGACAACATCCGTGACGTGATTGCGCGCCATGCGGTGGAAGTGACACCAATCCGGGAGGGCGGCGGCACACGGCTCAAGATCCTCGAGGCGCTAGCGTTAGGGGTACCAGTGGTGAGTACGAGCAAAGGGGCGGAAGGGCTAGAGCTGATTGACGGCAAACACCTGCTGCTGGCCGATACACCGATGGATTTTGCCCGCGCTACGAGCCGCTTGCTCACCGACCCGCCGCTCGCCCGCCGGCTCGGCGAAACTGGACGGCAGGCGGTAGCAGTGCGCTACGATTGGCGGGTGATTGTGCCACGCTTAAACGATATGCTGGAAGAAGTTGCCCAACCAAGGAAGCTCCGCTATGACATGGCCCGTGCCTGATATCAGCATCATTATTGTCAACTGGAATACCCGCCAACTTCTACTCGACTGTCTAGCAGTGCTACCGGCGGCTACCGCCGGCATCGAGAGCGAGGTCTGGGTGGTTGACAACGGCTCGCGTGATGGCAGCGTTGCAGCGGTGGCCGCTGCCTTCCCCGACGTTTTCATCATTGCCAACCCCGACAACCGTGGCTTCGCCACCGCCAACAATCAGGCCATCCGGGCTAGCAGCGGGCGGTACGTCTTCCTACTCAACAGCGACACCATTGCCCAACCTGAATCGATCACCCGGCTGGTACACTTCCTCGACGCTCACCCCGAAGTTGGCGTGGTTGGGCCGCAATTACTCAACGCTGATGGATCATTGCAGCCGTCATGGGCCATGTTCCCGAACCTCCTCACCGAACTGACTGGCAAAAAGATCCGGTGGCGGCGGCGGTACCCCACTAAAGACGGCGCGACGGCATACGCAACCGACTGGCTTGACGGTGCGGCTTTGCTCTTGCGGCGCGAGGTCGTGAAACAGGTCGGCTTGCTGGACGAAGCCTATTTTATGTATACTGAGGAGGTAGACTGGTGCTACCGGATCAAGCGGGCCGGCTGGCAGATCTGCTACCTTCCTTCATCCTCGATCATCCATTTCGGCGGCCAGAGCAGCAAACAAGCGGTCACGCGCATGAAAGCCGAGCTGTACTTCAGCAAACTGCGCTTCTTCGCCAAACACTACGGCCAAACTGCGGCGTTGCTGTTAGGAATAGGATTGCAAATCATCTTTTTCGGCAAAGTCGCGATTGGCAGCGTCTTGGTTGCTACCGGCGGCGGCCACCATCGTACCGGCGAGCAATTTGTGCGCGATGGCGGCCTGCTGTGGGCTGCGATTGGGCGGCGAGTGCAGCAACCGGTTGCACCGGAGCAGTTTTAAGGGCATTGTCGCATAGCCCTCGCTCCAGCCTTCCCCTGCTAGGAGGGGGTGCCACTCACCGCTGGGGAACGGGGATCGATTGCTCGGCGCGCAATGACAATTGGGAGCGTAGAAGATGTCTTTGGCACATCCGGTGGCGCTCAAGGACAACATAGTAAATTAAGACCGTACCTAATAGCTATGCTTTCTTTCCTCCGTCATATCGAAACCCCGCCTTGGCTCGAACGCCTGCCGCGCCCGCTGATCATCGGCGGCGTGGTCAGCGGATTAGCCGTGTACAGCCTCGCCATCGGTGCGATGTTCGGTACCAATCGGCAACTGATTGGGTTAGCGTTGTTGGCGCTACCGCTTGGACTGATCGGCCTCACCCTCCTCCTCTACCGGTTTGAATGGTTTGTGTTGATCTTACCGCTCACTGGCCTCGCCATGCGGCCAATCTCTGTACCGGCAGGCAACGGTAGTGAGCTACCGATCAGTATGTTGCTAACACTTGCCCTCAGCGGTATCTGGATCTTAGCCATGATCACACGGCGGACGTGGCTACTTGCGCCGTCGCCGCTCAACAAACCACTTCTGGCTTTCATGTTCATCTGCATCTTCTCTGTACTATGGGGCATCTTATGGGCCGACCCTATTCTCAACTGGCGGATTATGGGCAACTTTCGCTTTGCCCAGATCGCATCGTTGTTATCATTTCTCGGCCTACTGAGCATACCGCTCTTGGTTGGTCGCTTTATCCAGCATGAATGGCAAATCAAAGCCTATTTGGGCATGTTTATCGTCTGTGGCGGATTAATGACCATATTCCTCATTTTTGGGATCAATGAATACCTCCTCGTCGCCCAAGGTCTTTGGGGATTATGGTTTGCCCTGTCGCTCGCCGGCATCATCTACTTGCAACCCAACGTCCACTGGGGTTGGCGACTAGCTGGCAGCGCCTTCCTAATGTGGCATCTCTGGCTAGCAGCAGTGCGCAATTCGCTCTGGATCTCAGGCTGGTTGCCGACAATCGTGGGCTTATTGGCGATGGCCTTCTTTGCCTCTCGCCGCATCTTCTTCATCTTAGTAGCGATTGTTATCTTGAATGTAGCGATTGGACCGGGCCAAGTCTATATTGATCAAGTGATCAACGATAACATTGAGGAGGGAGGGTTAGGCCGGCTCGAAATTTGGGAGCGAAACCTTTCGATTGTAAAGCAGCATTGGCTATTCGGCACCGGTGTTGCCGGCTATGCCCCCTACAATATGACCTATTATCGGGAAGATGCTCGTTCAACCCACAACAACTACTTCGATATTTTGGCGCAATTTGGTGTGGTTGGCTTTAGCATCTGGATCTGGTTCGCCATCGCCAGCCTCTGGTACGGCTGGCGCACGATTCAGCTTGCACCGCCGGGTATCTTGCGCACGACTGCGATCGTAGCAACTTCCGGCTGGGCCGCCGCTCAATTCTCAATGATGCTAGGTGATTGGGTACTCCCATTCCTCTACAACCAAACGGTAGGCGGCTTCAAATACACGATGCATAGCTGGGTCTTTGTCGGACTTTTGATCAGTATAAGGCAGAAAATCGACAAGTTGTCTCTTGAGCAATCATGAATAAAAACATTTTTCAAACCCTGTGTATAACATGCTTCACACTCATACTCTGGATAACACATTCCGTGGCCGCTCAGCGTAGCAACTGGAGCACACCTATCGAGCTGTCGCCGCCTCATTCAGCCGCCAACACGGACCAAACGCGGAGCTATGGCTCATCGTGGTTTCCTGACATTACCACCGACCATAATGGCCGGCTGGCGGTCACGTGGTACAGTGGCATCGCGATTGATCCCAAAGAAGGGGGCGTGCTCGATCTCTTGATGTATCGGGAATACAGGAATGGGCAATGGACAGCCCCAATAGAACTGTTTGCCCCAGCTACCGGTGGACTCACCGTGCGTCACAGCATCCTTGCTGGGCGGGATGGCAAATTACATCTCTTCTACCGGCTAGGGATGGCGATTGTGTACACCAATGCGCCATTTGCCATGGCCCGCTTCCCCCAATCGTGGAGCGAACCAAAACGGATCAGCGGGAGCGACCCAACCTACTATGTTGCGGCGGCGACGGATAGTAAGGGAGGGTTACATGTCATCTACTCGGAAAATGTCCCGGACGATCCTAGCAAGCCAAACACGGCATGTAGCGGATGCAGTGATCTTTTCTACCGGCGATCGGTTGACGGTGGGCAAACATGGTCAACCCCTATCAACCTATCTCAATCACCCGATGGGATCACACATCCGCAAATCAAGATTGACGCATTCGATCGGATTCACATCGTTTGGAACGAAGGAATAGATACGTTTGTAGGTAGCGGCCAACCCCATCGCGGCGTGTACATCCGATCTGATGACGGCGGCAACTCGTGGGTTGATCGATACTACTTCGAGCTGCCATCGTCGGCATACAATGCGCTGCTCCGACAAATGGCAAGCGCCGGCATATCACCAACGACCTTAGCTTATCCTAAAGCAGTCGTACAAACTGCACTCGGTGTCGACAACCAAGGCAACCCGCTGGTCGTCTTCCGTGGCGCGCATTACGACCGTATCTTCAGCCAATTCTCACCAGACGGCGGACGCAACTGGCTACCGGCGCAAGAACTGATCGGTCTTGTGGCACGAGCAACCACGTATGACAATTATTCGCTGACTACTGATAACGCCGGCAATATCCACCTTGCGGCGTGCGCCTACCAAGCGAACGAACAAATCGACACCTTCACGCCACCCACCTTATGGCATCTGGTCTGGAGCAGTCAGCGCTGGAGCATGCGTGAAGTCATTATGCAGAATGAGCTATACCCTGAATACCCAAAGATCATCACGAGCAACGGCAATCAGTTGCACGTCGTTTGGTTTACGCGCAACCGAGACGATATCTTCACCAGCGAACGGTCAAAGTACCGCGTTTGGTACAGCCAGCGTAGTTTGAACATACCAGCAGCGACGGCGCTGCCGACCTTTACACCGACTGCAACGATTTTCAACCAAATCCCCATCACAGCTACACCAACCCCCGCACCGACTGCGACACCATTGCCGGCCAACATTACGCAAGCGCCACCTATGACAAGCAGGCCCATCTGGGAAAGCGCGGCGCTTATCGTGATTGGCAGCTCACTGCTGATACCGATTGCACTCATTAGCCTCATCGTATTTGTCCGCTGGCGATTAACCAGACAGTAACTGACAGGGAAACACTATGAGCATGCAGAGCAAACCGCTCCAATCAGATATACACACCGTCGTGAAAGTACGATTCTGGGATCAAGAAATTACGTATATTACGATGTTTATCACATGCATTATCATCATCGCTGCACTTCCAACGATCTTCGCCTATATGACCACACCGGATGATCGGTTTTTCACCGGTGTTGTCTATAACATTCCCGACCACAATCAATATTTTGCATGGCTGCGCGATTTTCAACACCAACATTTAGCCGCCAATCGATTAACGGCTGAACCAAATGAACCAGCTCTATTCCATCTGTTATGGTGGGTAAGTGGTAAATTCAGCGCTCTATTCAATTTATCTTTTAGTGTAATGTTCAATATTCTCCGCATTATAGGCGGGATCACCTTACTTATAACCGGATACCTCTTTTTTCGTTTCACCATAACCCATCCAGTTCAACGTAAACTTGCATTCATACTCTTTGCCACTGGCGGTGGGCTAGGTATGATTTGGGTTGTTATCAAATACATCCAACAGCTAGAAGAAGCGCCGTTTCCGTTTGACATATACACATCAGAACCCAATAGTTTCTTTTTAGCCCTAGCGTTTCCCCACTTTGCCATTGCATTATCGCTGATCATAGGGGTAATAGGTTTCACATTGCTTGCTTACCAACGGCAGCAACTACGCTACGCAGTCGCTGCCGGTATCTGCGGCTTCCTCATCGGATTACAACATGCCTACGACATACTGACCATTGCTACCGTGCTCGGCACATTTGGCATACTCATTTGGTGGCGAGACCGCCGGTTTCCCACGTTTCTCTTTCAATGCGGGATCATCATCGCTATGTTCACAGTTCCGCCGGGCGCCTATCTATCGTGGCTGGTGCTTAACGATGTCACGTGGGGCGGTAAGCTAGCCCAATTTGATAATGCCGGCGCGTGGACGCCAAACCTGTTGCATCTACCCATTTTGTTAGGAGTACCGTTCCTGCTGGCCCTTGCCAGCTTTCGTCCACGGATGCTGCGCAGTCAAGACAACGCTGAATTACTGTTTACTGCTTGGTTTTTAGTTCATTTTGTATTGGCCTATTTACCGGTTAGTTTTCAGATCCACCTTCTCCTTGGTTGGCAAGTACCGATTGCAGCGTTAGCCGCTCGATTCATCCACACCAACCTTTGGCCTTGGGCACGACAACGGTTTGGCAAGATGGGGGTCATCACTACAACAACGGCGATTCTCACGCTCGCTATGATCACAAATATATACCTTGTCGCATGGCGGATCATTGATCTTGGCCGGTATCAGCAACCCTACTTTCTGAGTAGCGACGAGGTTGCAGCGCTAGAATGGCTGGCCAACCATACCACTAAAGACGATGTGGTACTAGGTGTGCTCGAAATTAACCAACATGTACCACCATGGACGGATGCCCATGCGTTTCTCGCTCATTGGGCCGGCAGTCTTGATTACTATGCTAAGATTGACATGGTAGCTAAAGTACTCGATCCAAATACACCATCTGCGGAACGTAATACGATTTTGAGTATGTACAATGTACGATACATTATTGTCCGCGAGCAGGACGTTAACCGCGAACAATTTAACGCAGCAACTAACTCAGAATTAACACTCGTTTTTAATCAAGGATCAGTAGCTATCTATCAGCGAAAACGATGAATATCAGTATTGGCAATAGCATTGCAGTGATAAGACGACAGGAATGGAACGAGTATCGTTTATATAAACTACCAACTCGTTATCAATCTCATCCTCTAGCAACATCAAATAAGTACTATAGTACTATTTCAAATATCACACATAGGCGGTTATTATAAGCATACTTCTCTCTTCCCAACTCGCTATTGCCATTCTCAACCGAAGCTCTTACGAAATAGGCGTTGCTGTTATGAACATGCATCAATTCCGCTCATTACCGCCTAGCAATGAATGAGCGCGACGGTATCGCTCGAAAGCGTGTTGATAGCGCGATTATCGCTTTGGCCCCACAGAGCACAACGATTCTGTAGCGTCGTGTGGTGGCTGTTCACACTGTTGATCGTTGCCGGCTGCACCGCCACCGCCCGCCCGGAGGCCCGGCCAACCCCTCACCTCGACCCGATCAGTGCCGAGCGGCGCGAAGTGCGCTTCAGTGCTGATGACGGCATCACCCTTGCCGGCGAGTTGACCCTACCACACCAACCCGCCCTGCCACCATTGGTGGTGATCATTCACCATTCCGGGCCGGTTGATCGTGACGCTTACGGCTATCTGGCCGAGCTGCTGGTTGCGCGCGGTTATGCCGTCTTTCGTTTCGACAAACGCGGCACAGGTGCGAGCGGTGGCGCGTATGGCTGTTGTGAAGCAGCAGACGCGCTAGCCGCCTATCGCGCAGCGGTGGCCCAACCCGGCATCAACCAGCGGCGGGTGTTTCTTGTGGCGCAGAGTATTGGCACGCGCTATGTCGCGGCCTCGTTCGCTGAGTATGTCGCCGCGACGTCGCCTTGCGGGGTAGCACTGCTCTCAAATTTGCTCGGCCCCGATGAGATTACTGCCATTGCTGCACCTATTCACGTGATCGTGGCCGACAGCGAACCCGATCTGCAACACATCGGCCCAGACGCCGTCGTCGCCCACAACGCGCGCTGGCCCTACGGGGCAAGTCTCTACATTGCCGAAGGCGCCGAGCATACCCTCTTCGATATTCGTGATGGCCCGATCGACTGGAGCAACCCGAACTGGGTGCAGCGCTATCATCGGGGGGCGATGGCGAGTTTGTTAGAATGGCTGGATCAGACCCAGTGCCGGTTCTAAGCTTTGAGATTCTAGCAAGACCATAATTGCCCGACCGAGGAGGGATATATATGGGACGCATTTTGAGCCTCCTAATCGCATTGGCTATGCTCAGTAGCGCTTGCGGCCTCGGCGTCACTGCGCCAGCCGCGTTAGTTACTTCTTCACCAACACCTACGATCAACGTTGCATCAACCCCAACACCTATCGTCGTCAACATTCCGATCATTTTTAGCCCTTCGCGCGCAAGTGGTTGGAATCAGCTTGGCGGCAATCCCCAACGCACCGGATACGTCGAAGCCACCTTACCCCCACGGCGGGGCGCAATGTATCAAGACTGGAGCATCCGCTGGATTTGGAACGGCCCGAATGGCGACAGTGGCGCAACGCCAGATCATCTAAGCCTTCCCGATGGCGTCGCGCCGGTGGCTGGTAACGGCCGGCTATACGTTGGTCATAGCGATGGCATTGTACGGGCCATTAATATCGCGAATGGCCAAGTGGTATGGAGCACCACGATCGGCGGGATCATCCGCGATACCGGCGCGTATGATCCGCTAACCGACTCTGTCTTTTTTGCCTCGACCAATGGCCGGATTGCACGGCTGCGCGCTACAACCGGCGAAATCCTCAATCAATTTGACACCGGCGGTTCGATCGAGCAGGCGGTGCTCCTCGTCAATGACACAGTCTATATCGGTAACATGATTGGACGGCTGTACGCGCTTCATAGCCAAACCTTGCAGCAGCGCTGGATGTACAACGCCGGGGCTGCGATTAGCGCTTCTGCGGCCTATGCCAGTAAAAACGGCGGCCTGATCATCTTTCCATCAGAAGATGGGTTTGTCCATGCGGTGCGCGCCGTCGATGGCCAACGAGTATGGCGGGTAGCGGTAAACGCAGCGCTCCGTCCATACCGGGCTGCATCAGCAACTACGCCAGAACGGCCAGCGCGGCGCTTTCCCGATGTCTACCCAGTCGTTGCTGAACAAGCTGACGTGGTGATTGTTCGCTCATATTTCGATTGGCACCTCCAGTGGACAATCAGAGAAGGTGCGCCGGTGGATCAAAACGAAATCCGGCGATTCCTTGAGCAGAATCCGAACCATCAATCGTTGTTTGTGCTTGATCTCGATGATGGTGCTCGCCGATTCACGGCACCCGTGTTCGGCGGCGGGATCGGCAATGGCGGTTATTTCTATTCATCACCACCAGCCGTCGTCGTCAAACGTTTGCCCGATGGAAGTGACGTAGCGTATCTGCACTGGAGGAACCGATCGGCGTGCTCGCCACCGAGTTGTGTTAGATTAGATGACACGACCTTCGGCGAAATGAATCTCACAACCGGCGTTATTCGCTACGTGCAAGACCACAAGGATGAGGGGATGATCCGGCTGCCCACCGATGAACAAAGCGCGATCACCATGGTGGGAAATGTCCTGTTCCACTCACATTGGATGGCTCTCGCCGCGCTGCGGATTACCGATCGCACAATTGGCGGCGATACGTTTGCCAATCCGATTCCCACCACTGAATACCTGTTGATGACCAATACCCTTGCCCAAGGGCAATGTCCAAAGCGTAACAGCGTGCTGCGCTATTGCCCGGAAGCGCATCAAGCGCCAGAAGACACCTATCTGCTGGATCCGGGATTTTATTTGTACTATCACAACCGAAACGTCTACGATCAATTCTGGCATCCCCCGGTGCGCGGCCCCATCTTTCATGATGGCGTGTTGTACTGGCGCAGTGTTGACGGCGCAATCGTAGCCTTGGCGCCGAATCAGCCATGACGAGGCGCTTAACAATGACATAATCTTCACCAAAGTTTGGAAAAGATTCAAAAGCTATTAAACTCCTCCCCTTACACTATATGCGTCACTTACGCAGGGGAGGGGATCATCCGTGCAGTTAAGATACATCTCGCCAAAACTCGACCGGATCGCTGGTTCGCTGGTTAGCACGATAGCGCTACTTTGGCTGATCGGCAGTTTGGTTCCACCTAACTCAGTTTCAGCCACGATTCCGAACCGGCAGCCGTGGGTACATCAACCGGGAACATGCCCCCCAACGCTAGAGGGGGCCGTGTTCGGCCTTGCCGGCGACGCCTGCGGCGGTAGCGGCACCAGCTTTGACACCACCCAAATCTACGGTCAT
>NZ_CALLJH010000034.1:0-57994 GCF_938091255.1 uncultured Chloroflexus sp. | reverse complement strand
GGACGGGGGCCGGGGATGAAGGCTGTCAGCCCGCGCCATGGGAGTCATACTTGTCGCCCGAGCCGCATGCAATGATATAATCACCCTCGTCGCAATCATACGAGAGGTTTTCAACCCCTATGCAATCGTTCCTGCACGGTTTCAGCTATCCCTTCCGTGCTATCCGGCTAATTGCCGGTCAGCCCTTGCTCTGGCGCTATATTGCCATTCCAATTGGATTAAATCTGCTGGTGGGATTGGTACTCTACACAACCCTGTTGCTGGCCGGGTTCTCAGCGATTAATGCACTGCTGGCCGGTTGGCCGATATGGATCGAGTGGTTGGTGCGCGGTTTGCTGATCGTTGCGCTTTTCATTGGGTTAGGGTATCTGCTGGTGCGGTTCGGTGTAGTGCTCGGTTCGCCATTCTACAGCCGGCTTTCCGAGCTGCTCGAAGAACGGTTGCGCGGGGTTGCCATCACTGCGCCGCCGGCAACGCCGGCCAATATTGCGCGTGATCTGGGGCGCGCCCTCTCGTTTGAGCTGAAGAAGTTGCTGTTGACGCTCGCTATCGGTTTGCCTGCACTTTTGCTAAACCTGATCCCCGGCGTCGGTTCGGTTTTGGCGACGATCACCGGTATTGCGCTCGGCGCGACGATCACCTGCCTCGACTTCTTCGACCCGCCGCTCGAACGGCGGCGCTGGCGTTTTCGGGCCAAGCTCGGCTTTATCCGCCGTCATTTGCCGGCCAGCGCCGGTTTCGGTTTAATGTGTCTTGGATTGGTGAGCATTCCGCTCTTCAACTTGGTGGCGGTGCCGATCGGTATTACTGCCGGCACGCTTTTTTATTGCGATGTGGCCGAAACACATCGCCATTCGCCAGCCGGTCAAGCCCTAACGGCGCGTAGTGGGCCAGATCGGTAAACAGTGCCGGCGTTGCTTGCGCGCAACTGCTGAAAGCGGCATCGAGCGGCACCCGCGTGTCACGCACCTCTTGCGAGTCAGCAGGCACCGGCCCTAGTTCGGCGGTGTAGCAGTAGGGCCAGCCATAATGCTTGCCGCGCTCAACCTCGATCAGTACCTCTTCTGGCGGCAGATCGTTGCCCAAGCCATCGCTGCCGTTGTGCATGGCCCACAGCCTCCCGTCGGGAAAAAAATAACATCAACGCTATTGCGCAAGCCTTCGGCCCACACCGCACGTCGGCGTGGATCGGGATCGCTGGCGAATGGATTATCGGCGGGAATGTCGCCAACGAGTGTGTAGCGGAGGATGGCGGACCGGCGCGGATCGCCCTCGCTGCACCCGACGGTGATATTGCACTTCGAGCCGACCGACACATAGAGCATACCATCTGGGCCAATGCGGGCGGTGCGAGTTGAGTGACCACCGTCATCGGGCAGCCCGTCAACAATAACCGTTATTTCGCTGCTCTCGAACATCCCGTTGCTATCATTGTCGCGCAGCCGCCACACCGTGGCATTGCCGGCGGCGTAGAGATCGCCGTTATGCCATGCAAGGCTATGCCCGCCGGGCAGATTCGTAGCCATCAGCGTGATCCCATCCGCCCTCCCATCCACATTGGCGTCGGCCAGCCGCACAACCCGGTTGGCGCTCCGTTCGGCGACGTAGAGCGCGCCATCTGGCCCGATAGCCATCAGTTGCGGGCGATTCAACCCGCTCGTATAGAGCCGCACCGCGTACCCAGCAGCGACTTGCAACCGCGTACTGATTCTATTTCTGGTGGGATGGCCGGTGATCGAGCGATGAGCGGAAAGTGTAGCACATAGCTTGATTAGGCGAGGGTGATGGCGGTGAGCGTCAAGCCCATCGCAACTAGCGGGACAGCCAATGAGCGTTGCATACGTGTTAGCCTTTGGGTTGATGATACGGTACGCTCATCATACCAAATCAGCTAGCACGCTTACCAAACACATGCCCCGGTGTTGGCCTAGGTTAGAGATTGACAACATGCATAAATGCAGATATGCAACATCCCTTCTCCCACTATGTGGGAGAAGGGGAAGGAGGTGAGGACAACGATCGCTTACCGGTTCAACCGCGCCTTAATCTCTTCGGTCAGCAACGGCAAAATCTCATTGACATCACCGACCACGCCGAGCGTGGCAATACGGAAAATCGGCGCATCGGGGTCTTTGTTGATCGCCACGATCGTGCGGCTGGTACGCATGCCGGCCAGATGCTGGATCGCGCCGCTGACACCGGCAGCGATGTACAGTTTAGGGCTGACCGTCTTACCAGTTTGGCCGACCTGATGCTCATACGGTACCCAGCCATCGTCCACGATCGCGCGCGAGGCACCGTATGCCCCACCCAACGCCTCGGCCAGCGGCGGAATCAGGCGGTAATAGTTGTCTTTGTTGCCCAACCCGCGCCCGCCGGTAACGATAATCGCTGCATCGGTCAGGTTAACTGCGCCGGCCTTCGGCGCTACCGCATGCACCTCTGTGCGCGGGTTGAGGTTTGCAACCGCTAATTCCGTGACCGGTGCGCGGCGATCGGGCTGGGCTGTGGCTTCGGGGAAGCTCTGCTTGCGCACCAGCGCCACCACTGGCTTGCCGGCGGCAAACCGGTAGGTGTTGATCACATTGCCGCCGTGCGACGGGCGTGTCGCCCGGATCGCGCCATCCTCCACTTGCAGATCGGTTGCGTCAACCACCAACCCGGCATTGAGATCGGTAGCCAGCGCCGCGCCGAAATCGCGCATCTGGAAACTCGTTCCGGCCAGAATCAGCGCCGGATTGCACGCCTGCACCGCGGCCATCGCCGCTGCAACGTAACCATCGGTGGTGTACTGGGCCAGCGCCGGGGCATTGACGGTATAGACCTGATCGGCGCCAAACTGGCCGGCCCGCGCCGCGACGGCGGTCGTGGGGCCAATGGCCAACGCCGCCAGCGAACCGCCCAATGCATCGGCCAATTGCCGTCCTTTGCCGAGCAATTCGCGCGAAATGGCGGCCAGATCATCGCCAACCGCTTCGAGAATAACCAACACGTTGCTCATGATCGGCTCCTTTCCGCGCTTAAATCACCTGATACTCCAGCAGCTTATCGACCAGTTTGCGCACCTTGGCGGCGGCATCGGGGCCATCGATCATCTCGCCCTTCGGGCGCGGCGGCGGCGGCACCCGCTCGGCCAATTGAGCAGCCGGAGCCAGATCGGCGGCGTTCAACCCCAGATCAGATGCCGTCCACACCGGCGGCTCAATCTTGGCTACCCGCTTGATCTTGAGCAACGACGGATAACGCGGCTCGTTAATGTCCTTGATCACCGACATCACTGCCGGTAAGCGGCAAGACACCGTCTCGATCACGTTTTCGAGGTGGCGTTCAACTTTGATCGAACCTCCCGGCTGCAACTCAAGCACCTTGCCGACGTAGGTCAACTGGGGCCAGCCAAGCAAGCGAGCCAGTGCCGGCGCGAACGCGCCGCTCTCATCGTCGGTGCTATTGCGACCGGTTATGACTACATCAACGTCGCCGAGCTTACGGATCGCGGCAGCGGCCACTCGCGCGGCGGCAATCGTATCAAGCTGAGCAAAATCCGGATCGCTCAGCAACAGCGCATCGGTTGCACCCATTGCCAGCGCCCGTCGCAACTGCTCAACCCATTCGGAAGTGCCGATCGATAGCGCCGTCACCTTGCCGCCATGCTGCTCGTTCCAGCGAATCCCCTCTTCGAGCGCATATTCATCGAAGAGGTTAATGATCTTCTCAATCCCCTCTGCGTCAATGGTCAGATCGGGCCGGATCTTGACCGAATTGTCGCGGGGGACCTGCTTGAGACACACCACGATGTGCATGCTATGGCCTCCTTCGTACCATGGAGCGGTAACGCACTGCATTATAGCAGAGTGTTAGCCAGCGAGACTCAGCGCAGCCGGAATATCACGGGCAAACCGAAACAGATCCGGTGGCATATCAGCAAGGCGCAGTGCCTGTTCGGGCCGGGTGCCGACCAAAATGCTTTGCGCGCCGAGCAGCCGCGTCCCTCGCCCAACCCGGATTAGCGTCGCGATACTGTGCTCATCAAGCGTCGCCAGACCATTGATATCAATCACCACCGTGCGCGCCCGCCGTTGTTGAGTCGCGTTAAGGACAGTCTGCTCAAGTTGTTTGCTACGTTCGGCGTCGAGATGGCCGACCAGCGGCACAAAGATCGTCTGCGGGCCGAGTGGTGTTATCGGTAGACTGAGTGCCCGGATCGTCGCTTGCAATTGCAATTCGCGCTCAAGCTGGGCTTGCTGAGCCTGTATAGCGGCAGCGAGTTGCTGTTGGCGATTGTGATTCGTGTCGAGGAGATACTGGAAAGCATTGCGCAGCCGTTGTAATTGGTTGATCGAACTAACGGCGCTAAGCTGGCCGTGATCATCAGTGTGCGCCAAACGTTCAGCATCAGCGGTCAGCCAATCGACACTCTTGCCAACCTGCCAGATCAACGATACGGCCAAGGCAAGCGCGATTAACACTGCCGCGCCGACCACGGCTGATGCAATCCAGAACCCTTCGTTAGCGATCCGTTCGAGTGCTGCTATTCGCTGTAGGTAATACGTTTGGTACTCGCGTTGCGCACCGATTGCCAAGCTGTGAATGGCCCGGATATTGCGATGGTAATCAGTAGAACTAATCAACTCTTGGGCGCGTTGGCGATCGCCGCGATCAAGGAAGACCAACGCAGCATTATGCTGCTCAACCATCGCATTATAGCGCGCCACAAGTTCTAGCTCGATAAACCCCCGATCGAGTTGTGTGTAGGTTTCAAAAAACTTGTGCGCTTCAGCGCGAATCTGCTCGATCCGTCTCCGATCAAGATCACGTCCAGCGATCAGTTCGCTAATGTGATACTGTTCAAGCAAAATGAGCGATTCACCTTGGGCTACTTTCACGAGATCGCTGGCGCTGCGATCAACTGCTGCAACCGCCGCGGTTACTCGTTGCTGTGAGTAAAGAGCGATCACACCAATGAGTGCTAGCGCCACGAGCAGCGGTGAAAGTGAGAGAATGAGGCGTGCGCGTAGATCCATAGCAATGCTCGGTTGATGAGTCAGTCGTTGTTTAACCAATCTTTCACCAGTATTGTACCATCTCTGCTGCGGCTGGTTGCATCGTTGGAGCGCGTGCGCTTCCCTGCTATAATACGGCGGAACGAGTGAGCATCATTTCTCAGACCAGAAACGAGTAGCGCCATGGCCAAAATATTGCAACACCTGCCGGTTGGGGAGAAGATCGGCATTGCCTTTTCTGGCGGCCTTGACACCAGCGCCGCGATCCACTGGATGCGCGCCAAAGGCGCGATCCCCTACGCCTATACCGCTCATCTTGGCCAGCCCGACGAACCTGATTACGAAGATATTCCGCGCCGGGCCTTAATGTACGGCGCTGAGGCGGCGCGCCTGATCGATTGCCGCCACCAGTTGGTGGCCGAGGGCTTGGCCGCGCTCCAGTGCGGTGCGTTCCACATTTCCACCGCTGGTTTGCCCTATTTTAACACTACCCCACTGGGCCGCGCTGTTACTGGCACGATGCTGGTGGCGGCGATGCGTGAAGATGGCGTCAATATTTGGGGTGATGGCAGCACCTACAAGGGCAATGATATTGAGCGGTTCTACCGTTACGGCCTGCTTGTTAACCCCGATTTGCGCATCTATAAGCCATGGCTTGACCAAGCCTTTATCGACGAATTGGGCGGGCGGGCCGAGATGTCGGCCTATCTGAGCCGGGCTGGTCTTGAATACCGCATGCCGGCTGAAAAGGCCTATTCGACCGACTCGAATATGCTGGGCGCGACTCACGAGGCTAAGGATCTCGAATTCCTCGACCGCAATATCACGATTGTCAACCCGATTATGGGAGTCGCCTTCTGGCGCTCTGACGTGCAGATCGAGTATGAAGAGGTACGGATTACCTTTGAAGAGGGCTTTCCGGTGGCGATTAACGGCGTGACCTTCCCTGATCATGTCGCCTTAATGGCCGAGGCCAATCGGATTGGCGGGCGGCATGGGCTGGGCATGAGTGATCAGATCGAGAATCGGATTATCGAGGCCAAGAGCCGCGGGATCTACGAAGCGCCGGGTATGGCGTTGCTCTTCATCGCTTACGAGCGGTTGGTGACCGGTATTCACAACGAAGATACCATTGATCAGTACCGCGAGTACGGGCGCAAACTGGGCCGTTTGCTCTACGCCGGGCGCTGGTTTGATCCGCAGGCGATGATGATCCGCGAATCGTTGCAGCGCTGGGTGGCGCGCTTGATCACCGGTGAAGTGACAATCGGTCTGCGTCGTGGCAATGATTACTCGATTCTCGATACCAGTTCACCGAACCTGACGTATGATCCGAGCCGGTTGACGATGGAGAAGGGCGAAGCCAGCTTTACCCCGCAAGACCGGATTGGCCAGTTGCATATGCGCAATAACGATATTGCTGACACGCGCAAGAAGCTGATGGTCTACTTGCGCACCGGTTTGCTCGGCGATAGTGGGGTGTTGCCGCAGCTCGCCCCGCCGGCTGGCGCAGAGGATGCACCATCAGCGTGAACCATACGCTGCCGCGCTTTCCTTGCTTGTGCTTGATGATGCAGACACGTAAACGCCCCCTTTTCCCGCACTGTGGGAGAAGGGGGCAAAGGGGACGAGGGCCAATCATCCCAACCGATTCGTGTTGGTTGAGTTTTTTCGCGGCTATGACCGCTTCGTCAACGCCGCCTGCAACGTGCTAAACGTGCGAATATTGCTCAAATCCACCCCAAGCGAAACCAGCGTCTGGGCCACTTCGGGTCGGATACCAGCCAGCATCACCCGCGTCCCCATCAACCGTGCCGCTTCCACTAACTGAATCAGCCCCTTGGCCACCTGTGTATCGATCACCGGTACGCCGGTGACATCGATCAGCAGTTCATGCGCACCGGTCTGTTCAATCTGTTCAAGGGCATGCTGCTGCATATTACTCAGGCGCGCAGTGTCAATTGCGCCGATCAGCGGCATCACGAGAGTTGTATCGCGCACTGGCAGCACCGGCACGCTTAGCTCGCGAATAACTTGCCGCTGTTGTTCATTCTCGGCTAGCAAGCGGGCCTGTTCCGCCGCACGCAGCTCAAGATCGCGCAAAGCGGTTTGCAACGCCGACGTGCGCTGCGCGACTTGCGTTTCCAAGCTGGCATTCAACTCTGCCAACCGAGCCGCGCTCTGCCGTGCCTCCTCGCGCAGCCGCCGTGCCTCTTGCAATGCGCTATCGGTAATGTTTCCGCCGACAAAGATGAAGAGCGCAGCGCCGATTTGCAAAAAGATCGCCGCCGCCTCTAGTGAGGTTTCCAGCGCGTCGGCGAACAGCGGTATTCCGGCAATGCTCCACGCAGTGAATAACCCCACGACATTGATCGCCAAGACCATCCATATCAGTGCCGGGCGCAGCGCTAAGCCGGCTACGAGCAAGACAAGAATCAGATAAAACGGTGAGGTAAATGGGCTGGTTGGCGAGGCTTTAATCGCGATTGAAGCTAAGATGGGCAGGATAATAAAGGTGATTAACATGAAACCGCCGAGATTGACCCGGCCCAATCGGGTAACGACGATAGTACCAAGATAGGCGGTTATTCCAATCGCAATAATGATAACCCCGCTGAGCGCAGCATCGTTAAGGAAGCTGATCGGAATGGCCAGCACTGCTAACCCAATCATCACCAGCGCCATCACGATCGTGGTGCGACCTCGGCGCAGATCGTCTTCATTCGTGCTTTGGATCTGGGTTAGCCACGTAAAGAAGGATTGCATAGCGGCTCCTGCAAGCATGCGTGAGGAACGATCTGTAATCTCAATGATACCTGTTCCGGTATCGCGTTGCTAAGTGCTGCATGTTGTCTAACTACCTACCGTTGAACTAACGCTGCCTGTAATGTGCTCGCAGTGCGAATCTCTTGGGGGTTAATACCGAGACTCACCAAGATCTGTGCTGCTTCCGGTCTGATTCCAGCCAATGTGACCTGCGCTCCCATCAGCCGGGCAGAGGCGACGAGGTGCAGCAAGCCTTGCGCAACCTGTGGATCGATGGTCGGTACGCCAGTGATATCGAGCAGCAGATCGTGCGCGCCGGTCTGGGCAATCTGGCGGAGCGCCTGTCGTTGCAGATCGGCGAGCCGCGCCGGATCGAGCGGGCCAATCAGTGGCATGACCAAGGTCATATCGCGCATCGACAAGATTCGGTACGCTCAGATCGCGGATGACCTGCTGCCGCTGCTCACTCTCGGCTAGCAAGCGGGCTTGTGCCGCCACGTGCTGCTCGAGATCGCGCAACGTCGTTTCCAATGCTGCGGTACGCTCCGCGATTTCCGTTTCCAACTTAGCATTGAGCGCTGTGAACCGGCAGGCGTTCCGGCTTGCCTCTTCGTGCAACCGGCACGTTTCACGCAACGCCTGCTTAGTCGTGCGCCCGCCAACGAAGGCAAAGAGAGTCGTGCCAGACAGCAACAAGATCGCGACATTTTGGAGCGCGCCTTCAGAGGGGCTGACCAACAGCGGAATGCCAGTAAGCTGCCATGCCCTGAGCAAGCCGGACAGATTGAAGAGGAACGTTATCCACACCAATGCCGGTTTGAGCACTAACCAAGCGATGATGATGGGAAAGGTCAGAAAGAAGGGAGAACTGTAAGAGGTGGCGTTATCGTTTGCAGAGCCAAACGTGGCCATCAGTGTGAGCAATGAAATAGTGACTACAAAGATGACCCCGCTTACCGCTACCAACCCTCTTTGGGCAAGAATCGTCACCGTCGTGTAAACGACCAGCCCGATCAGATTGATCGCGATAAGCTCAAATGTGGTTTGCGTCACTGTAATCACCACTAACGGAATCGCGATGATCGCCATGGCATTGACAAACAGCGCTAATACCACAATGATCCGCCCGCGCCGGACAATATCTTCGTTAGTGTGCTGAATCTGCATCAACCATGGGAGCAACGATCCCATTCTACCTCCTCCGAAGATAGAGCTGCGTAACGTGGCTTGCCAACCTTATTGTACATCGTCACTGAGTTGAAATAGCTTTTTCCAATGTAGATTAGTACGCTGCTCCTATCTCTTGTCGTCGCCGTATGCCCCTCCTTGTATCGCAACGACGGGACTCTTTCGCCCCTCGGAATCTGCACCTCGGCAAGCTACAGTGAAATCAAGAAACGGCTTTGCCACTCACTCTCATTCTATCCGAGCGAGGCCGCTATGCGTACTAAACTTCTTCTCAGCCTGCTGCTTTGCTTAGTCTTAGCGCCTATCGTTACCCTTCAGGCTGCTCCTAGTACGGAACCCAACCTACCGCTGCCGGCTGATGATGTATTGCTTGCCCCAGCGCCGGCATCACTCGCGTTTGCCGTCGATGATGAACAAGACCTGCGCTTGCCGAGCCAATACCTTGCTGGCCGGGTTGCAGTACGCATCGTGTTGCCAGAAAGCACTGGCGCACTTGATCGTTCAAGCGAAGATTGGACTGAGACCCAGATCGAACAGGTTATGGCTGAAGTTCGTGCTGCCCTCGATTGGTGGCGCGAACGGTTGCCAGCGGCTCGGCTTGAGTTTGATGTAGTAGTGCAAGTTGTGCCAACCCGCTACGAGCCGATCCGCTATGGCTTGGCGCAAGAGGGTCTTTGGATTAGTGATGTCTTGCGGACATTGGGCTACACGAGCAACAACTATTTTGAGCAAGCCTTCCAAGCCGTGTTTGACTTGCGTGACCAGCGTGGCGCTGATTGGGCAACAATGATCTTTATTGTCAATAGTGCGCGTGATGATGGTTACTTCGCCGATGGCCGCTTCGCGTATGCGTATCTCCATGGCCCCTTTAGTGTGGTCACTTCTGACGGCGGCCCGTATACTACGCAGTGGCTGCGCGCAGTGATTGCCCACGAATTCGCCCATCTCTTTGGCGCGCTTGATCAGTACAGCGCCGCCGGAGTCAGGTGTGATCAGCACAGCGGTTATCTGTTCACCCCCACGACCAACAGTATGTTCAATGACTGTGGTACAAACGAACCGAGCATCATGCGCGAACTGATCAACAGCTTTGTCAACGGCGCGATTGACGCCTCGGCGCGGGCGCAGCTTGGGTATCGCGATAGCGATGGCGATGGGATCATTGATGTGCTCGATACGATGCCGTCGCTGACGCTTACTACCGTACAGCAAGAACCGGGCCAGCGTCCGCTGGTTGAGCTGGTGGCGCGTGATGTGCCATACCCCTCGCCGGTGCAACCTGATGCCACCATTAATCCAATCACTGCGATAGAGTATCGTGTGGATCAGAGCGACTGGCAATTCGTTGAGCCAGTGGATGGTACGTACAATAGTGTTCGTGAGCTGGCGCAGATTGAGCTGCCACTCTACGATGGCGAGTATGTGGTTGAGTTTCGCGCACTCAATCTAGCCGGCAATGCCTCTGCGATCATCACGCAAACGGTGACGGTCAGCGGGCTTGGGCCGGCGCCGGAATACCGCTTGTCTACGCCGGCCTATCTCAATGGCCAGCATCTCATTATTCACGCGCAAGCGCCAGCAGCGACCAAAGCGGTTGAAATCAGCACGCGCCGTGACTTTGCCAATGCGATGCGCCTGCCATACGCGTCCGAGATTGCGCTGCCGTTAGACAGTGTGCCCTCGCTTACCGCCAATACGGATCTCCTGACTACGATGTACGTGCGCTTTATCGATGGAGCTGGCTGGCCGTCGCTGGCCTACGCCGTGCCAATTGAAACGCCTCCGGCGCAACACCACGTGCTGATCCCGCTCGTATCGCGGTAATCTGGATCATATCAACGCTGATACGCAACCGCCGGCCAATCGCAAAGTATGGCCGGCGCAAAATTTTGCAAAAAGTGTTACCGTCTCGGGTTTGCCAAACCGGTATACTACGGTTGTCGATCCTGTGGTAGTTTGGAGAGGAATGCAGTATGCGTTATACTCGCCATCTCAGCCTGTTACTGCTGGTTGGAGTGCTACTGACTGGCTGGCTTGCCGTGGCGCCGGTCGCACAATCGGCGAACCCATCGGTCTTTGGCGCGAATACCCACATCGCCGCTAGCTACCCCTTCCCCGACTCGCTGAACCGACCCGCCGATGTGATTGCCCAGAGCGGTTTGGGCTGGGTGCGCGAGGAGTTTCAATGGGGCCGGATCGAACCACGTCCCGGCCAATTTGATTGGACGTTCACCGATCGGGCGGTGAATGAATTAGTGCAACGCGGCGTCAACATCGTCGGCCTGCTCAACCCGGCGGTGGGTTGGGGCACACCCGATCCGGCTGACGACAACATCCCGCCTGAGCAAGGCAGCTTTTACCCGCCTGATCCGCAACTCTTTGCCAAGTTTGCCGCTACTGTAGTCAACCGATACAAAGACCGGGTGCGCTACTGGCAGGTGTGGAACGAACCAGACAACCCAGTATACTGGCGGCCCTCACCCAACCCGGCAGCGTATGCTGGGCTGTTGCGCGCAGTCTATCCTGCCATCAAAGGCGCTGATCCGGGGGCAATGGTGCTGGCAGCCGGTATTGTCTCGCCTGAACCAGCCGGATCGTTCTTGCAAGTCATCGCCGACAACGGCGCGTGGAACTCATTCGACATCATTGCGCTGCATCCCTATACCGATCCGCTTGGCCCGGAGGCTGGCTCGATTGATACGGTCGGGATCGGCGCGATTCAGACGTTAGCCGCCCGGCTCGGCCCCAAACCGATTTGGGTGACCGAATTCGGCTGGGCCGACAGCCCGACCGATCGCACCGGCGAGCGGGCGTTTGATGGGGAAACGCAGGCAAACTATCTGATCCGGGCGATGGCGCTGTTGCGGCAGGCTGGCGTCGAGCGGATCATCATGTACCGCTTCAAAGACATGCAACTGCGCAACGGCACGCCGTTTAACGCCTATGGCCTCTTGCGCTACGGCAGTGGGCAAGGCGATTATAGCCAATTCAAACCAGCCTTCAACGCCTTTCGCACGCTTAACCAGCAGGTAGGCGGGCGGCAGCCGCTCGGTTTGCGCCGGTTGAGCGAAGCGCGGGTCGCGTTTGACTTTGAGCGAGCGATCGCGTGGCAGACCTTCCCCGCCGGTAATGGCTCGATTAGCCAGAGCAGCGCGCAAGTGCGCAGCGGCGGCAGTGCGGCTGAGGTGCGGTATCGTTTCACCACTGCTGGCAACGATTACGTCAGCTTCACGCCGCGCGAAGCCATTACGTTCCCTGCCGGCACGACCCAAATTGGGCTTTGGGTGTATGGCGACGGCAGCAGTTTCGATCTCAAAGTGCAACTGCGCGATGCGCAAGGCGAAATTCTGCAATACCGGCTCGGCAAGATCGGCCCTCCCGGCTGGCAGGAACTGGTGGCGGCGGTGAATGGCCCCGTCGAGCCGGGCAACCAGATTCGCTTTGTCGATGGCAAACTCGACGGCGAGATTGCGTTGCAGGCGATCGTGATTGACGACGACCCCGACAGCCGCACCGGTGAGGGCGTGATGTACCTCGACGATCTGACCGGCTACAGTGGGCCGGAAGCCTACGCTGCCCGCTTTGCCGCTGATCGCGGTGTGGTCGAAGTCATCTGGGCAGTGGATGGTGGGCAGGTGCGCATCCCTAGTGCCGATACCGAAGTAACGATCATTGACCGCGATGGCAGCCAGCGTCGGCAAGCCGCAGCGGGAGGAGTTCTGACTCTTGATGTCGGCCCGCGCCCGATCTACCTCATCTACCAGCCGGGAGCGGCTCAGCCGCAGCCGCAGCCACCGTCGCCACCGCAGCCTCCGGTGAGCGGCGGCTTTGTGCCGGCCAATGGCGCCTTTGCCGACGATGCGATGCGCAACGTCTGGCAGCGCACTGACCAACCGGTGGCTGGCGGCGCGCCGGGTCTGCGCCCGCGTTCGTGGATTTGGGGGCCGCAACCGATTAGCGGCGCGATGCGCGAACCATACGTGCAAAGCCCCGGTGGTAGCCGCTTAGTGCAATATTTTGACAAGAGCCGGATGGAGATCAACAACCCGGAGGCACCACGCAACCAGTGGTACGTCACAAACGGTTTGCTCGTCGTCGAGATGTTGACCGGGCGGGTACAGCTTGGCGATGCCCAATTTGAAGAGCGCGCGCCGGCCACCGAAGCAGTAGCCGGCGATCCGGCCAGCATCAATCCCAACGCACCCACCTATGCTACGTTGCGCAACGTCGCCTTCCCGGTCAACCAACACCGCGCACCCGATCAAACCGGGCAAGTTGTGACCGCCTTCCTCAACCGCGACGGCTTGGTGGTTGATCGACCCGATCTGGCCCGCTACGACGTGCGGATTGGCAGTTACGAATCGACTCTCGGCCACAATATCCCGCAAGTCTTCCTCGACTACTTCGCCCAACAGGGAGTCGTGTTTGAGAATGGCCGGTATGTGAACCGCCAGATCATCGACTGGCTCTTCGTGATGGGCTTGCCAATTAGCGAACCATATTGGGCGCGAGTTAAGGTCGGCGGCATTGAGAAAGATGTGCTGATGCAGGCCTTTGAACGGCGGGTGCTGACCTACACTCCTGACAACGATCCGAATTGGCGGGTCGAGATGGGTAATGTCGGACAGCATTATGTGCGCTGGCGGTACGGCCCGTAAGGGTATCGCGACGCGATACCCTTACACCCTTACGGGCCGCTACATGGCGGGGCAATGTTACATCATTGCCTCGCTGTGCTATTGTATTCTGCGGTATAATTACTTGCACCTACTTGACAGGGGTGCAGGAATGAGGTATAGTTGTGCTTGAAAAGGTTGTATATAAAACAATGTCTAGCACAACTATTGTCATCAAGCGCAGGGAAGGGAAACATCCCCAAATACCCTTTGGCTAGCTCCTTGCCTGACAACGGCGAGTAGCAACGCCGGCCTCTTATTCATACGTGTTCTCCTTCTCGGCTGCGCGTGATGCGCTCCTGTTACATGAACAGAAAGGAGGTGGATCGGATTCAATCGCTGCATACCGCTCAGTTACTGCCGGATTCGTTTACCCATTATCACAAATTTTCCTTTACCGTGCTGTCGTCGTCGTAGACACAGTTAAGGAGTACAACCGTGAATGCAATGAAGCGTGCCTTGATCGCAGTGTTTCTCGCCGCAGCCATGATGCTTGTGGCGTGTGGCGGCGGCCAGACCGCGCAGCCGACCGCTGCTCCGGCTGCGCAGCCGACCGCTGCTCCGGCTACGCAGCCGACCGCTGCTCCGGCTGCGCAGCAAGTGACCATCCGTATTTGGCACCAGTGGGATGGCGCCTACCTCACCGCGATTGAGCAGGCGTTCCGCGACTACGAGGCTTCACACCCAAACGTAAAGATTGACCTCTCGAAGCCCGAAGACGTGAGCAACGCGCTCAACGTGGCTATCCCGGCCGGTGAAGGCCCCGATATCATCGGTTGGGCCAATGACCAGATTGGCCAGCAGGCGCTGGTAGGTAATATCGTCGCCCTCAATGACTACGGTATCACCGAAGATTTCCTGCGCAGCACTTACGAGCCAGCGGCAGTCAACGGTGTGATCTGGCAAGACAAGATCTGGGCGCTGCCAGAGACGCAGGAAGGTATTGCGCTGATCTATAACAAGAAGGTGATCGGCGATATGAAGCTGCCGGGCACCCTCGATGAGCTGTTGCAGATGGCGAAGGATTTCCGCGCGGCCAACCCCGACAAGACGCTGGTCTGCAATCAGGGCTTTGGCGGCAGCGATGCCTATCACGTTGCGCCGATCTACTTCGGCTATGGCGTGCCCAGCTACGTTGACGATGAGGGCAATGTCTACGTTAATACCCCTGAAATGATCAAGGGCGGCGAGTGGCTGGCCGAAATGAGCAAAGTCTCGTTCAGCGAGCAGAGCTACGACATCTGCAAGGCAGCGCTGGCTGAAGGCAAAGCGGCGATGTGGTGGACCGGCCCGTGGGCGATTGCCGGTATCGAACAAGATGGTGTTGATTACGGCATTCTGCCGCTGGGCAAGCCGTTCGTCGGCATTAAGACCCTTATGCTGACCCGCAATGCGGTTGAGCGCGGCAATGCTGAAGTGGCGCTTGACATCATGAAATACTTCACCAGCGCCGAGGTACAGGCAAAGCTGGCGCTGACCAACAAGACGGTGCCGGCGGCGACTGTAGCATTGCAGAATCCGGAAGTGGCGGCGTTGCCGACGCTGGCGGGCTTTGGCGCGGCGTTGAATGCTGGTGTGCCAATGGCTAACACGCCGTTTGCCTCGGCCCAGTGGGGTCCGGTGGGTGATGCGAGCGTGGCCATTTGGACGGGCACGCAGTCGCCGGCTGACGCGCTGGCTGCTGCTGCGCAGGCGATTGAAGCTGCGATTATGCAGATGAAGTAAGTGGCGGTGCGGGGTGAGAATTGCTTTCTTACCCCGCAGTATTGTCAATGGCGATTATCAACTTGAGCCGGACAACAGTGTCCGGCTCACTAACTACCGCCGCGCCGGTCGGGCGCCCGGCAGCCGCTCAACGGCCTTCCGGTTGCTTCCAGTGAGGTAACGCACATGGTGTCGTGGTCTAATCGCCGTAAGGCGCTCACCGTTTTGCTCTTTACCGGTCCTACCATTATTGGTATTCTGCTGTTTAATATTTATCCTATTCTGCTCAGCGTCTATACCTCGTTTACCAATCGTAATCGCTTCCGCCCCAATCCCGATTGCGAAATCTTCCTCACCGGTTTGCTTGACCCGTTGTGTTGGCCGCAGTTCCGCACCAGTACGCCAGTAGGTCTAGGGCAGCCGTACCGCTTGCAAGACCCAATCTACGCTAATTACGCGAATCTGATTGGTAACCTCTTCACGCCGGAAGCGCTCGGCGCTATGGTGGCGATTGCCCTCTGCTTCGTACCGCTGATTGCTGCTTCATTTGTTAATCGTCGCCTCAACCAGATGTTAGAACCGCCGGTTGCGCCGTCGATGGTATGGCTGGGGGCGTTAGTGTTGGGCTTCATTCTGGCCGCCGTGGTCAATGTGGCGCAAGCGTATGACACCCTGATGCGTACTGGCGATTTTGTAGTGGTGGTTTTCCGTACCTTGCTCTTCGTGATCGCGCGGGTACCGTTTAGCTTTTTGCTCGGCTTAACGTTTGCGTTGATCTTGAATAGTGATAACCTTCCCGGACGCACCCTCTTCCGGGTGTTGCTGTTTGTGCCATGGGCAGCCTCATCACTGGCGATTTTGATGGCCCTGATTTGGCAGTTCTTCTTTCGCGAGCAAGGCACGCTCAATCAAGTGTTGACTTTGTTCGGTTTTTCCGGGATGTCATGGTTGCGTGATCCGGTAAGTGCGTTTTTGATTGTGGTGCTGGTCGATACGTGGTTCTCGTACCCCTTCTTTATGATTGTGATCCTCGGCGCGTTACAGTCGGTGCCTCGTGATGTTTATGAAGCGGCTGAACTTGATGGCGCGTCGTGGTGGCAACAATTAACGCGCATTACCTTGCCGTTGATCCGGCCAGCGGTATTGCCGGCCACGGTGCTGACCTCGATCACCGCGTTTCAGATGTTTGGCACGGTGTGGGCCATCACGCAGGGCGGCCCAATTAGCGAGGTTGGCCGGCCCGGCGCAACTGAGTTTGTGATTGTCTACGCTTATAAGCAAATCTTCCAAACCCAGAATTACGGGAATGCGACTGCCTTTGCCGTCATTCTCTTCATCTTCCTCTTCACCGCGACGCTCTACAGCCTGCGGCTGACGCGCATCACGAAAGGGGCTTACGAGTCATGATCCGCAAACCTACTCGACCAGTCCTCATCTTGCAGTACACTATCCTCATTCTCGGGGTGTTGTTTGCTGTCTACCCGCTGTGGTTTGCTTTTCTGGCTTCGGGCCGCACCGGCGACCGGCTGTATACACTCAACCTGCTTGGGATGTTTATCCCTACCGAGTGGACGTTTGAGAATTATCGAGCGATGATCTTTGACCGGCCGCTACTGACGTGGTTGCGGAATAGCTTGTATGTGGCGGGTGTGACAACAGTCGCCTCGCTGGTGATTACCACCTCGGCGGCGTTTGCGTTTTCGCGGTTTAAGTTTTATGGTCGCGAGTTTGCCCTCATCCTCCTGTTGGCTATTCAAACCTTCCCCGGTGTCTTGAGTCTCGTCGCAGTGGCACAGTTGCTGACGGCGCTCGGCTTATACGGCAAGCACGAAGGTCTGATCCTTGCTTACACAACCGGCACGCTGGTTTTTAGCACGTGGAATATGAAGGGCTATTTCGATACGATCCCAATCGAGCTAGAAGAAGCTGCAATGATTGATGGCTGCGGGCCGATCCAGTCATTTATCTTGATCGCGTTGCCGCTGGCGCGTCCGGCTTTAGCGGTTACGGCCCTGCTTGGCTTTCTGGCTGGTTGGGGTGATTATATCTTTGCCTCAGTGTTGGTGCCGGCTCCCGACAATATGAAGTTAGTGGTACCCGGTCTCTTCAGCTTGGCCAACAGCCAGAGCGTGCCGTGGGGCAACTTTGCCGCCGGCGGGTTGTTGATTATTCTGCCAACGATCATTGTCTTCTTGATGCTCCAGCGCTTCCTCGTGTCGGGGTTGACGGTTGGCGGTGTTAAGGGATAAACAACCGTGAACGCTACTGTATCGCGCGGCTGGCTGATCAGCGTGATTGTGCTGGCCGCGCTGCTCCGTTTGTGGGCCGCGTTAGCGCTGCCGCCCGATTTTGATGAGCCGGTGTATGTAGGGGCGGCGCTCGATTATGCGCGCCTGATCCGGCAGGGCGATTGGATGGGAGTGATCGATTATCCCGGCAATCGCCAGCATCCGGCGCTCTCCAAGCTGGTCTACGCCGGTGGGGCGCTGCTGTTGGGCGAGAGCGCCAACCAAACGACTGTTCTCTTAGTGGCGCGATTGATTTCGGCGCTGTTTGGCACACTCGCAGTTGCGTTGTTGGCGTTCAGCGCCGGCCCGCTGGCCGCCGGCTTACTTGCCGTCCATACCCTAACGATCAAATACACGGCGCAGGCGTATCTTGAGGCGCTGCCGCTGGCGCTTGTGGTGGCGGCCATCGGCGCATGGCAACACGCTTGCCAGCCAGCAACGCGCCACCGGCGTAGATGGTTATGGATCGGTACCATGGCATGGGGTTTGGCAACGGCGGCCAAGATGTCCTACACGATTGTTGCTCTGCCGGCGATGATCATGCTTGCGCTGGCTGCGTTGCGCGTTGAGATAACTGCACAGCCGCAAGAACGCAGGGGGTTGGTATGGTATGCGCTGCGGTTGGGGGAGGTGGCCGGCCTTGCATTGCTTATTTTCGCGCTTGCTAACCCAACGATCTGGCGTGAGCCGGTGACTCGCCTCACTACCATGGCCGGTTTCTGGACGGCGTACACCCACGGGAGCGAGGTGCAAGTCGCCGGCTATCCGTGGTACCAACCACTGATCTGGATCGCGACAGCGCCGGCGGTTGAATGGCACCCCGAAGTCTTCTTCTTCCCCGGCCCTGATCCTTGGCTGACCCTGCTGGCCTTGATCGGTCTGCCCGCCGCGTGGCGCAATCCGCAACGCCGCTATCTTGCCGTCTGGTTCGTGAGCGGCTTGCTGATCCTGCTCTGGTGGCCGGTTAAATGGCCGCAGTATGCGCTCACGCTGGTCATTCCCATTGCGCTGTTGGCGGCGCCGGTCTTGGGCCGGATCGTAACGTGGCTGCGCGATCTGGATGAGTATTGGGGTTGGAGCGAGATCATGTTTCTACGACCGCCCCGCTCTGCGTGGATCGCGCTGGCGCTTTTGATTGGGTTTATCGCTGCCGTCTACGGCACAGCATTAGTGATGGTTACGCTCGGAAGTATTGGCTGGAACGCGATCGTGCCGGGCGCCGGCGGGTTGCCGCCGGGAGCGGTATACGCTATTCAACCGTTGCGCGATGGGCGCGTGGCGATAGGTAGTGAGACCGGGTTGGTCATCTGGCAAGCACCGGCAGTGAGCGAAGATCCACCGCTTTGGACACGCCTGCCACTAGGGCGAGTCTATGCATTGGCCGAGACCGAATCCGGCTTGTGGGCAGCAAGTAATCGTGGCTTAGCATTAGTAGCTGCTGATGGGAGCTGGGAGTGGCAGACGCCAACGCTCGGCGGCCAGCGCGATCTGGTGGTCCGCACGGTCGTCGCTGGCCCAGACGGCACGCTCTGGCTAGGCACTAGCTCCGGCGGCGCAGTGCGTTATGCTGATGGGCGCTGGCAGCCGTTGCCTCAAGCGGTGCGCGGCGGTTTGGCGCTTGCGATTGCACTCGATCCCGCCGGCACAGTGTGGTTTGGCGGGCTTGGCGTCGTCAGCCGCTACACGCCGGCCACCGGTGGCTGGCAGCATTTTGATCGCGCCGATGGGTTCGGCGGGGCAGGAATCTCGGCTATTCTGGTTGATCACAACGGCATCGTGTGGGTAGCGACGCTGGGTGAAGGTCTAGCGCGGTGGGATGGTACGCGCTGGGAGTGGTTGACCACCGCCAACCGACAGTTGCCGGCGCAGACGATCACGACCTTACTCGAGCCGGCTCCTAACGAACTATGGGTCGGCGCGGCCCGTCCGCTCACCACCGGCGGTTTTCTGCTCCGTTACGATGGCCACACGTGGCGCAACTTTCTACCGCGCAACTCTGGTTTTACCGGCGCTGAACCGCTGGCGTTGGCAGTTGATCAGCGACGGGTGCTCTGGATCGGCACCCGCGCCGATGGGGTGATCACATACCAGTTAGGGCGGTAATATTGCAGCGATGGCCTAGCGGGCCATCTTGACAAAAGGAAATAGGATGCCTCTTGTTCGCCATACGACTATCACGAGCCGTTACGTTCCATCACGCCCCGTTGATGTCTGGACGCCGGCAGCGATTGGTGATCAACGCCTGCCGGTTATCTACATGCACGACGGCCAAAATCTGTTTGATCCCGCCCTCCGGACCGATGGCGAGGTCTGGGCGGTTGATCGGGCGATTGAACGGCTGCGCGCCGAGCGAGGCTGGCCCGGCGCGATTGTGGTTGGGATTTGGTGTACCGATCGACGCTGGCGCGAGTACGCACCGCAACAACCGTTCGCGGCCCTCCGCCAGACGCGCGGTTGGGAAGGCATTATCGAGCGAATGGGCGGCGAGCCGGTGTCGGATATGTATCTGGCCTATCTGGTCGAAGAGATTAAGCCGTTTATTGATGCTCACTATCCTACCCTGCCCGATCAAGCCAATACCTTCATTATGGGATCGAGCATGGGCGGGTTGATCTCGCTCTACGGTCTCTGCCGCTATCCAGCAGTCTTTCACGGTGCGGGGTGTCTCTCGACCCACTGGCCGGTGGGCGGCAATATCTTGGTTGATGAACTAGCTGCGCTCTTGCCGCCACCGGGCCGCCACCGCTTCTACTTCGATTACGGCACGGTTGGCCTTGACGCCGAATATGAGCCGTTCCAGCAGAGGATGGACGAGTGGATGCGGCGGGCTGGTTACCAGCACGGTCACGATTGGATCACGCGCAAATTTCCCGGCGCGGATCACAACGAGGCGGCATGGCGGGCGCGGGTGGCTGAGGTGATCGCGTTTGTGGCGTTGGGAGGAGATAAATAGCGGTATGCAATGACATGGTGCGTCTGTCATTGCGAGGGCGCGCAGCCCCCGCAGCCGCAACATACGGGAGATGGGAGGACAGGAAGCACGCCTGCGCAGGATTCATCCGTGCTCGCGGGAGATTGCTTCGCCGCACTGCACACGGCTTGCAACGACAACCGGCGAGCGGGCAGCGGCTTGTCGGGCCGACCTATTCCTGCCGCTCAAACAGCGGTATCTGTGCCAGCGGCGCCGGTACATTGGTCAAGAGCGCTGGCCCCTGATGGATCGCGCCGCTCCAGTAATCGCGCCAGACGCCTGCCGGCAGATAGACATCGCGTTGGCGCTGGCCCGGCTGCACCACCGGCGCCACGAGGTAGCGTGCGCCGAGCAGGAATTGGTCGTTGCAGCGCAGCGCCTGCTCATTGGTAGGATCGTGCCAGAACAGCGGACGCACTAGGGGCGTGCCATCACGCAGGTTTTCATCAATCAGTTCAGCGAGATACGTGTCGAGTTCAGTGTGCAAGTGGGCATACTGTCGGCAGATGGCGTCAACTTCAGCGCCGTACTGCCACGGATGGACGCTGAATTGCATGGTTGGCAACAATGCGCTCAGTTGCGTCCAACGCACCATAAGTTCGCCGTCGGGCACTTCATCTTGGTAGGCGTTGCCGCCGATCATGTCGGGCAAAACGAACGGAAAGCCGCAGACACTGAGAGTTAGTGCCTGCGTCAGCACGCTGTGCAAGCCGTTATCAATTCCCCAGCGGCTCCACTTATCCCACTCGCGAAAGAGGATGCCGCGGCGCTGGCTGCGCCAACCGGCACGCACTTCAGTGTAGGCGAAGTGGTCGGCAACAAACTCGGTGTAGCGGTCGGCGTAGCGACGGCGCGGTTCACGTGCATAGCAGATGGCGTCGGGCGGGATGAAGTTGGCTTCGCCGGCGTCAAACTTGAAGCCGTCAACCCCGGTTTCAGCTTGCAACGCGCGCAGTTCGCTCAGCCACCACGCCACCGCTTCAGGATTGGTCAAGTCGAGCACACCGCCGTAGCCTTGCCACCAGCGCACGAGATAGGGCGAGCCATCAGCGGGATGGCGAATCAGGTAGCCGCGCCGGGTGGCGACGGCAAAGGCCGGATCGACTGGATCGAAAAAGATCGGCGTCCAGAGCGTGACCTTAAAACCAGCGGCGTGTAACTCGTCAATCATTGCCCGCGGATCGGGAAATTTGTGTTGGTCGAACACATACGCGCCATAGCCGCGCTGCCAACGGTCATCGATTTCAAGCACTGAGTAAGGGTAGCCGCGAGCAACGATTTGAGTGGCGAACTCAGTCACATCGCGCTGGGTGACGTGCATCTTATAATGCGCCCACGTTGTCCAGATCGGGCGAGCGAAGAGATCGCGCGGCGGGGCGGCGGTCGGGCGACCAAGCAACGGCAATGAGGCATAGAACGCAGCCGGAGCATTGGCGGCTAGAATGACGTGGCTGGCGAGGCTGGGGCCGGGCGCCGCATAGCGTTCGTCAAAGCCAAGGTTGGGCGGCGACGGCGCTTCGCGGCTGGTAATGCGCAACAAGCCGTCTCCCGCTCGATCCATCGTCACCGCTAACTCGCCATCGCTCTCCTCAAGCAAGATTGCCGTGCCAGCAGCATTGAGCCAGAAAGGGGTAGCGATGTTCAACGTCCCATCGCGGCCATGATCGATCGGCTCGAACGGATCGGAAACGACTGGCGCGCGATCGAGCGGCCAGTGTTGGAAGATACGTTCGCCCATGCCATACCATGGCCGGCCCGGATCGAGCTGCCATTCGACGCGCACGGCGTGGAGGTGGGGTGGCCCCGACCAGACCAAGCGAAACCCGGTCGGCGTGGCTTCGATCTCGGCGCGCAACGTGATTTCCGGGCGCGTGGTGGTGTAATGAATACGGGCATGGTGCAAGGTGACGTTGGCGCTGGCGACGCCGGTGATCGGGAAATCAACGCCATAGGCGTGGGCTACTGCGCCGTAGCCCTGTAGCACCTCGCGCCCTTCGTGGAAAAAGGCCATCCGGCCAGCGTTATCGATCACAACCGTGCCGGCTGGACTGTGCAATTCATGTCGCATTGCCGTCTCTCCGTCTACGTGCCGCAGACGCCAATTGTCTACGGGTAGCGGCATTGTAGCATGAGCGGGCGGGGGTAAGATAACTCATAGGCACCACGTGGTGCGGCAGTTTGACTGCCGCACTCCAAGTAAAACCGCGATATTATGTACTCAACACGCACCCGCTTCGATACTCGATAGCGACGCCGTATGTACCGCACGTATGGACAGCCTATGGTGCGTTGCCAGTGTGCAATCCGAGGATACCGTAATGACCGAACCTGCCTTGCGCGGATTGCGCGCGCAGGTCTTTGCACGGTACAACCAGCATTCGTGTGCGGCGGCACCGACGCTGATCGATCAGCGAATGTCACTATTCCGACAATACGAAAGCGATCTCTTCTTTCGGCGAGCGTGTCTTGCCGGTTGCACGGGCGATCGAACCAGTGTGATCGGGTGGCTACAACAAGCCGCCGATCGTGGTCTTTGGTATCACGAGCGGATGCTACGCGATTCTGATCTCGATATCGTGCGGGGCACGGAGGTGTTCGCGAAGTTACAGGTTCTGTTTCAGCAGCGATACGCGCAAGCGCAAGCCGTGGCAACTCCGCAGCGCCGGGTATGACAAGCAGCAATATCGTAAGTGATGGCGAACTGGCAACCGGCGACGGCGTTTGGCTAGCGGGTAGCGATGCTGCAATCGGCGCAGCTTTGGGCCTCTAACCGTTACCACTGGGCCGATACAGCGCAGGCATTAGCCGAGCTTCGCCGGCATCTGGCTGCACTAGCGCCGATGCCAGTGACGGTTATCACCGGTTCTTCGATGGGAGCGGCGCTGGCAGTGCGCGCGGCGTTGAGCGGGACAGTCGCCGTGAACCGGTTTTTTACCGTTATGCCGGCGATCAGGCCAGAGCGGGTCAAGCCGCTGCACACAAATACTGATCGGCACCTGCGGGGGTATGTAGTGATCTGCGATCTCGCTAGCCTCTCCCAGCCGGTGCTCGAGTGGGTCACTACGCTTCAGCAGGCCAGTATACCGTGCGAGATCGAAGTGCGCCGCGGTGTGAGCCACGATTACCCACCGGACTTCACTGGCACGTTACAGTAGGGCTTGGCTTTTCTGGCCGCTTAATCACCCCACTACTCCGGCTGCACGCAGCGTGCTGATCTGGTCAGATTCATAGCCCATCTCGCGTAACACCGCTTCGGTATCGGCACCAAGCGCGGGCGGGGCGGTACGAATAGTGGCCGGGGTTTCGCTCAGTTTGGGGGCGGGAGCAATCATACGTATGTCTTCGATACTCTGCACCATCGCTCGCGCCTGCGCCTGCGGACTGCGCAGTGCGGTTGGAATATCGTTCACCGGCCCGCACGGCACTTCAACAGCGCGGAGCCGTTTCAGCCAGACCGCGACCGGTTCGCGGGCAATGACCTCTGCGATCAGCGGCACGAGAATGGCGCGATGAGCGACACGGGCCGGGTTGGTGGCAAAGCGTTCGTCGGTCACCCATTCCGAGTGGTCGAGCGCAGCGCAGAAACGAGCGAATTGCTGATCGTTGCCAACCGCGATCATGAGGTAACCGTCGGCTGCGGCAAAGGGCTGGTATGGCACGATCGTGGCATGACCATTGCCGTAGCGCTGCGGTGGTTGGCCGGAGACGAGGTAGGCCGAGGCGACATTCGCTAACCAACTGAGCTGCACATCAAAGAGGGCGATATCGATGTACTGGCCTACGCCGCTCTGCGCGCGGTAGTGCAGCGCGGCCAACATGCTGGTGGCGGCGTACAAACCGGTGGTGATGTCAACGACGGCCACGCCGGTCTTCAGCGGCGGGCCAGCGGGTTCGCCGGTAATGCTCATCAACCCGCCTTCGGCCTGTATCACCGTATCGTAGCCGGGCCGTAGTGCGTCAGGGCCAGATTGACCATAACCGGTAATGCTGCAATAGATCAACCTCGGATTAAGCACACGCAAGTCTTCATAACCCAACCCCATCCGTGCCAACGTTCCCGGCAAGAAATTCTCGATCAGCACATCGGCCCGGCGGGCGAGCGCGCGCACGATCGCTTGCCCGTCAGGATGTTTGAGGTTGACGGCAATGCTCTGTTTATTGCGGTTGACGGCGATGAAGTAGGCGCTCAAGCCATTCTCGGCAAAAGGTGGCCCCCACTGGCGAGTTTCATCACCAAGGCCGGGTTGTTCAACCTTAATCACCCGCGCCCCTAGATCGGCAAGCACCATCGTAGCGTAGGGGCCAGCCAGCACTCGGCTGAGATCGAGCACCAGCAGATCAGAAAGTGCAGCAGGCATAGCGAATTGATCCCTCCGGTAGAGTCGCACGGCTGTGTGGCTCCCGAAACGGCAGATTTGCCCACCGGCAGGTATGATACCATTGGTACACCACGCACATAGCAACGAGGAGAGTGCCATGACCGAACGAATCGGCTTTATTGGATTGGGCATTATGGGGCGCGGGATGGCGGCCAACATCTTGCGCGCCGGTTTTCCGCTGACGGTCTGGAACCGCACGCCGGGGCGCGCCGATGAGCTGGTAGCCGCTGGTGCGCAACTAGCAACATCGCCGGCTGATGTGGCTACCCGCAGCGATATTGTGATCAGTTGCGTCAGCGATACGCCTGATGTCGAGGCAGTGATCTTCGGGCCGCAGGGAGTGATTGAGGGTGCGCGGGTTGGTACGCTGATGATCGACATGAGCACGATCAGTCCGCAGGGAGCGCAGCGATTCGCTGCTCGGCTCGGCGAGAGCGGCATCGGCTTCCTTGACGCGCCGGTCAGCGGCGGCAGCGAAGGGGCAGCGCGCGGCACGCTCAGCATTATGGTGGGCGGGCCAGCGGAACTGGTTGATCGGGCGATGCCGGTGTTTCAAGCGATGGGCAAAACGATCACCCATGTCGGCGGGCACGGCGCCGGCCAAACCGTCAAGCTGGTTAATCAGATACTGGTCGTTGGTACAATGCTGGCGATCAGCGAGGCGCTGGTCTTCGCGCAGGCCAGCGGTGTCGATCTCGAAAAGACGTTGACAGCGGTCAGCGGTGGCGCAGCAGCCAGTTGGATGCTCTCGAACCGAGGGCCACAGGTGATCCGGCGCGACTGGCGGCCCGGCTTCACCATCGACCTACAACAAAAAGACTTGCGGTTAGTGCTGGCCGCCGCCGATGCCGTCGGCGCACCGATGCTCACCACATCAACCGTCTTCCACCTCTATCGCACGCTGCAAGCCGCCGGCTTGGGCCACGAAGGCAATCACGCGCTGATTAAAGCGATCGAACGGCTAGCGGGGGTTGAAGTAGGAAGCAACGAATAACTGAACGAATAGACGAATGGTGAGGAGAGGCGATACTACCTCACCATTCGTTTATTCATTATCCTGTTCGTGGTCTACCGAATGCGCAACCGCTCACCGGTGCGCTGCTCCCACAGCCAGACCAACAGGTAGAGGCCGCACGTGCCCAACATCACGATATTGGCAAAGACAGCTGCATTGATGACGAAGCCGCTTTGTCCGATCACGCGAGCAAGGTTGGCGACCGGTGCCAGAAAGCCGAGCAACCCAACCAACGCGGCGATCCACTCAAAGCGACGTGGCGTTGGCGATCGTTCAATCGCCACCCCTAACCCCAGCAAGACGATCCCGAACAAGGCAGGAATGGCCGACGTTGCAGCACCGGTTGAGAAGACACCGCCAACACCAAGAACGATCAGCAGAGTTGCGGCAGCAATAGTGCTATTCATCCGCATACGATGACTCCTAGCTTTCAGTGCATCTGCAAGAACCTAGATTTATTGTATGCCTGAGTCCGACTCGGCAAAAGGGCGGTTTGGCGCGTGGCCACAGTGGAAATAGTCGCGTTATGAGCAGGGAATATGTGACGATTCGCACAACCATCGAGCCGCACGTGATCGTGACGGCCCGATGGTTGTCACGATTACGGCACCTGCCGGATCATCGCAATTTCATCGCACCGATCCTGTTTGAAACAGGTGGCGCAATCTTGCCAGATTTTGTGCGGAAGGCGCAATTTGGGCACTTCGCGGAAGCCAAGCGAGCTGAAGAAGCCGACCTGCAAGGTTAGCGTGAAGAGAGTGGGAATACCTAGCTCTATCGCCTCGGCGAAGAGCGGTTCAACGAGGCGGCGGCCAATGCCGCGACCTTGAAACGCGGGATGCACGGCAACGCTGACCACTTCAGCCAGATCGGCCCACGTGATATGCAACGCGGCACAGCCGATCACTTCGCCATCGGCTTCGGCTACATTGAAATTACGCACGCGGTTGTAGAGCTGATCGAGCGTCTTAGGCAGCATGTCGCCACGAGCAGCATAGTAGTTGATGATCTCGTAGAGCCGCGGTACATCGCTGACCCGCGCGCGGCGAATCGATACGGCGGCGTCGGGCCGGATGTGGAGTGCCGGCAGGCTGACTGGCGGTGTATAGAGCGGGATGGTCATAGCTTTAGGTGTCTCATAAGGGGCACAGCCTGCTGTGCCCTACTCGTCTTCTTCCTCTAAGATCTCGTGCCAGCGGGCGCATTGCTCACGGACTCGTTGCGGCGCGGTGCCGCCATAGCTGGCCTTTTGGGCGACGCTGCGCGCCATATCGAACACGGCATAGATGCTCGCATCAAGGCTTGGCTCAATCGCCTGATACTCGCTCAGCGGCAGATGGCGCAGGCTAATGCCCAGCGCCATTGCCCGCTGCACGAGTTGACCGGCTTTGCCGTGGGCGACGCGGAATGGCACGCCGCGCCGCACCAGTTCGTCGGCCAAATCGGTGGCCAGCATCGCATCATCGAGTGCGGCAGCCATCCGCTCACGGCGCACGGTCATGGTGGCAATGGCCGCCGCCGCTACTTGCAAGCCGAGATCGAGCGTGTCAAAACTGTCAAAGAGCGGCTCTTTGTCCTCTTGCATATCTTTGTTGTAGGTGAGCGGCAAGCCCTTCAGCACGGTTAGCAGCGCCACCAGATTGCCCAGCAATCGCCCGCTCTTGCCGCGCAACAATTCCATACTATCAGGATTTTTCTTCTGCGGCATCAGACTCGAGCCGGTACTGTAGGCATCGGCGAGTTCAACAAAACCAAATTCGCTGCTAGCATAGAGGATAACATCTTCGGCCAGCCGGCTGAGGTGAACGCCGATCAGCGCGCCAGCGAACAGCGTCTCGGCCACGAAGTCGCGGTCGCTGACCGCATCGAGCGAGTTGGCAGACAATTCATCAAATTCGTCGAGCAATTCGGTCAGCCGCTCACGCTCAACGCCGAGCGAGTTACCGGCCAACGCCCCCGCTCCTAGTGGCAACACGCGCATCCGGGCAATTGCGTCGCGCAAGCGGCTGCGGTCGCGGGCAAACATCTCGACGTAGGCCAAGCACCAGTGGCCGAAGGTGATCGGTTGGGCGCGTTGCAGATGGGTATAACCCGGCATGAGGGTATCGGCGTGCTGTTCGGCTTGCGCGAGCAGCGCCAATTGCAGATCGCGTAGCCGCCGGTCGAGCTGGCGGGCAATGCCGATCGTGTAGAGGCGCATATCGGTGGCGACTTGGTCGTTGCGCGAGCGGCCAGTATGTAATTTGAGCGCGGCATCGCCGATCAGTTCGCGTAACCGGCGTTCGACGGCAGTATGGATGTCTTCGTCACTTTCGATTGCCACGAACGTACCATTGGCGAATTCGGCCCGTACCAGCTCTAAGCCGCGCACTAGCTCGGTATACTCGGCCTCGCTGATCAGGCCGGCTTGCGCCAAGGCGCTGGCCCACGCGATGCTGCCGGTAATATCAACGTCGGCCAGTCGCCGGTCAAACCGGAACGAGTCATTGAACCGGCGCATCTCGGCTGCCGTTGGTTCGCTAAATCTGCCCCCCCAAAGCCGGTGTTCCATCGGCGCTACTCCTCCATTTGGATCATAAAGGCGCGGTTGCTGTGGTCTGATGAGATTCAATGGTCAAACTGCACCGTACCAGTAATTGCCAGTAGTTGGCGACGAGTGTGCCGGCCACGCGCACAATCTCGTCGAGCTGATGAGCATTGAGCAGCTCTTCGGCTAGTTGCGGCCAATCGCGGGGCTGCAACGGAAACGAAAAACTTTCCATGATTCCGGCGAAGCGGCGCTGGGTAGGCCAGCGCCGGTTGATCAAGCAGAGCGCGGTGTGTAGCTCGGCGAGCAATGCCGGCGCTAACAAGACGGCCTCCCGCTCGTGGCGGCGAGCAGCGGCGGCACGTAGTTCGCCGTAAACGCCGAACACTAGTTGCGGCAGGTGCGGCCAGATGCTGCGGTGAAAATCGATCTCGGCCAAGGCGCCGGCCTGTGCCAGCCACTCGCTCACCTTGTGGCCATCGCCGATGAGCGGCTGCAACGTCGCCAACCATCCTAGCCACTGCGCCCAGCGCAGGTCTGGTGCGTACACAACCGTCGCCAGTTCCGCCGCGGCAATGGTATGTATCGTCACCGGCAGATTCTGCACGATGAAGCTGTGAAGTGGGCGCGTGACGGTACTCTCGACCACTGCCAGCACCTCAAGCGGATCGAAATCGGTCAGTGGCGCAGGCGGTTCGATCATTCCCGCCACAACCACGACCGTTCCCGGCTGCGCAGCGAGGCGCTGGCACAGTTCACGGGCAAGTTGTTGGCGTGCAGTGCGATCCATAACCCTCACCCCCCGCCCCTCTTCCGCGATACCAGACGGGATGGTTATGTCCGGTATTCAGCATTGATCCGCACATAATCGTAGCTAAAATCGCACGTCCAGACTGTGGCGCTTCCCTCGCCAAGACCAAGATCGGCATCAATCGTAATGTCAGGCACATCGAGCAGTTTGTGAGCCTCTTGCTCATCGAACGGCAGTGGTAAACCGTTTTCCAGCACCCGCATTCCGCCGAAGTGCAGCACGACCCGGTTAGGATCAACCGTTGCACCAGAGTAGCCAATCGCGCACAACACCCGTCCCCAGTTCGGATCAGCCCCGAACAGTGCCGTCTTGACCAGCGGCGAGCGAGCAATGGTCATGGCCGCCTGCTTGGCCTCGGCGTTGTTGACGGCGCCATGCACGGTGATGGTGACAAAACGGGTCGCACCTTCGCCATCGCGCACAATTGCGTGGGCAAGGTGCTGGCAAACTGTGGTAAGGCCGGCCACAAAGGCAGCTCCGGCAGGTGAATCCAGCTCGGTGATCGGCAGCGCGCCGCTTGCGCCATTGGCCATCACCAGCAACGTGTCGTTGGTGCTGGTATCGCCATCGACGCTGATACTGTTAAAGCTCACCTCGAGTGCCTGCCGCATCGCTGCGTCAAGCACCGCGCGCGGCACCGCGGCGTCGGTTGTCACCACGGCCAGCATGGTCGCCATATTCGGGTGAATCATCCCCGCGCCCTTGGCCATTCCGCCAATGGTTATCCTGTTCCCATCGGGCAACGTCACTGTGACGGCGCAATGCTTGGGCCGGGTATCGGTGGTCATAATCGCGCGGGCAGCGGCCAAGCCGTGATCAGGACTAAGGCGGGTCGCAGCCTCGGCGATCCCGCGGGTGATCTTTTCCACCGGCATCGGCACGCCGATGGTGCCGGTTGACATGACAAAGACGCTATTGGCTGGCAGATCAAGGGCCTGCTCGACGGCGCGGGCCATCGCGACCGCAGCAGCATCGCCATCAGCGCCGGTACAAGCGTTGGCATTGCCGGCGTTAATGACCACCGCGCGCCAATCGCCGCCTTGGGCCATCAACGCCATATCGTACAGCACCGGGGCCGCTTTCACGGCGTTGGTGGTAAATGCCGCCGCTGCTGTCGCCGGACGATCGCTGACCACCAACGCTAGATCGTCGCGGTGAGCGTACTTAATGCCGCACGCAGCGACCGCAGCGCGCCAGCCGCGCGGGCTTGCAACGTGTCCATCGGCGAGAAAGCTGATCATACTGCGCTACTCCTCAGTTGGGACTGGCGAGGCAGGGTGGGTATCTTCCCAGCGTACCGACTCGACCGCACCGATCCCCTGTAAATGAGCGATGTCGTTATAGGCATTAAGCCGCCAAAGCTGTTGGTTCCGCCGTTCTACCCGCTCCCACCACGTGATGCTCGTGTTGCGGGTATGAAAGTCGGTTGGTGGCACCACCAGACTCGGCATGCGGAAAAAGTGAATGAACGAGCAGTCGATCACACCGCCGTGACAGACTACCACAATCGTCTTGCCCTCATATTCGGACGTAATCCGAGTAAGCGCGCGGCTCACGCGCAGCGTAAAATCACCCCAGCTCTCGCCGCCGGGAGCGATCGGGCGCAGCGGGTAGCGGTCGAAATCAGGCACTCCAAACAGCGCCCAAGCCTCGTGATTTGGCATGCCATCAGCCTCGCCGACGCGCAGCTCTTGCACTTCATCATCGAAGATAATCGGCAGGCCCAACGCGGGTTGGATAATCTCGGCAGTCTGGCGGGCGCGCGGCAAGGTCGATGAGATCAAGACATCGGCCTTAATCTCGCCGCTGGTGGCGAGACGATCACGCAATCGTTCGGCTTGCGTGATACCGCGCGGCGTCAATCCGGCATCGCCGCGCATCCCGGCCACAATCGGCTGAATATTGGCGACGGCTTCCCCGTGACGGATTAGATATAAGTGCGTCATAACTCCCTGCGCTGACTTGATGCGAATACATAGAAGAAGCCAGCCTGCGCGCTGGCAGTGCTGGCCTGAGAATATCTCGTACAGAAGTGCAGGCGCGGCTAGCCAGTTCGCGCAATGAGCTGGCGACGGCAACGACGACGGCGACGATGAACCACCGGGTGGCTGCGGTAGGTGTTGGGCTGAATCATGATATCCATTGCGATCATCGTCTCCTTGCCTGCAACTGTGCTCGCGCAGTATACCACAGCCGGCGCGGGGGTGCAATTAGTGGAATGGCTGCGGAACAGCTTAGAGCATGCCTAAACCAGAATTATGATGACGATCTGACCTACGTTGAGCATTGGAAGAGTGACGGGCGCACACCGGTGCTTTTCTGTTTACTTTCGTACCTGCGTAGGTCGTCATACGTACCGCTCGCCGTCAGTTACACGTTCGCGATAGCCGAGCGTTCGCGCTAACGCATCTTGTAGACTGGCAAACGTCTGAATATTCTTGAGATCAATGGCCGCCATCACCAGAGACTGGGCTTACTTCTGGGCGCACACCGACAAGGGACACCTGCGCACCGAGCAAACGAACCGCTTGGAACACTGTTATCAAGCCGTTGGCGACTTCTTCATCAACCACCGGTACAGCGGTAATATCGATAAACAAGTTCCGAGCGCCCGTCTGAGCGATAGCGGTCAGTGCGCGACGACTCACCTCGGTAAGACGTTCATGATCTACCTCGCCGATTAATGGCATTACCAGAATATCATTGGTGACCGGCAATATAGGTACACTCAGCCCACGAATAACCTCCCGCTGCTGTTCGAGTGCGCGTCGAAGATTCTGCTGCTCGATAAATCGCTGTTCAAGCGTTTGAACTGCTTGTTGGAGATCACTTGTTCGCTTGGCAACTTCCTCTTCGAGCCGTTCGCGAATAGCCTGTAATGCGCGATTGCTCTGCTCACTCTGCTGTAGTGCATCTACTATCCGCTGGTAGTTGTGCCAAAACAAGAGCATGATGACTGGCATTGATATCGCAACAAGTAGGATCAGGAGCGGGTTTAGCACTGCGAACGGCAGTGGTTCAAACAACCGCACATACACCCCGAGTGCAGCGATGATGACAGACAGCACTACCGCACCGATGCCGAACCCAAGCAGTGTGATGCGGTCAAGGTATGGAAACACAATCGCAATAACGACCATTGGGCCAAGTATCGATAATGGTAACAAATCTGGCACTACCAATGTGATAAGGATGCTATACCCTGCTATGGCGCTGCTTACAGTGTAGATTGCTGCTGATTGCTTTGCTTGCCGATTCAGCCACATTGCAAACAGTTCGAGCGCCAAGAGAGCAATAGCGCCTATCGCTAGGATAATAAGTGGCAAAGCGTTGAGTAAGAAACCACCAGTGAAGAACGCGATACTTGCAGCTACCGCAGCAAGTGCGGCCCAAAGTAAGAACTGGTGGAGGTATACATGCGCTTGGAAGCGATGAGCTGGGGTGTCGAGCGCTGTCATGACGTTTCCTCGGTCAGGCTATATCACTATCAACTCTCGCGGGAAACTGGTCAATGACCGGCTACCATCAGCGGTGATCACTACATCATCCTCGATCCGTACACCAAACCGGCCCGGCAGGTAGATGCCCGGTTCGACAGTGAAGGTTGTGCCCGGCAACAGCGGCGTATCGCTGCCGGCGACGATATTGGGTAGTTCGTGGGTTTCGCGACCAAGCCCATGGCCGGTGCGATGGACAAACGCCGCGCCGTAGCCGGCAGTCTCGATCACGGTACGCGCAGCGGCATCAATATCCGCACCGCTAGCGCCGGGGCGGGCGGCAGCGCGGCCAGCGGCATTGGCGGCCAGCACAATCTCGTAGACATGGCGCGCTTCTGGTTCTACATTACCGATGGCAATCGTGCGGGTAATGTCAGAGTGATAACCTCGGTAAACGGCGCCACAATCAATAATGACCAGATCGCCGGGTTGCAAGAGCCGGTCGCTGTTTTCGTGATGGGGGTTAGCTGCGTTTGGGCCGCTGGCCACCATATTAGCAAAGCTTTCGCTGTCGGCCCCTGCCGCCATAATTGCGTCGCTCAGCATCCGCGATAGCGCACGTTCGCTGAGGCCGGGGCGCACCTGCGCGATGAAGGTGTGCAAAGCCTGCTCGACAATCGCAACTGCCCGTTCCATCAACGCGAGCTCCTCAGCATCTTTGACCATACGCAGTTCGCTCAGCAACGGGTCAATGTCACCAGTGTGCAAACCGGGTGCGACCGTCTCCAGCGCGCGCAGTTCCATCACCCGCATCATCGTATGCTCAACGGCCAGCGGCTTGGCCGGCACGCCTGAGCCAAACGCGGCTTCCATGCCCACGGCGAGTGCCCGCAGCGGCCCTTCGGCATCGCTCCATGCTACGTACCGCATCGCAAACGGCGCCGCCGCGCGCACTCGCTCCAGTTCGAGCTGCGGCACGACCATCACCGGCTGAGCGCCGCTGGCTGGGATCAGCAGCAGGGTCAGCCGCTTGCCGGGGTGAAACTGTAAGCCGGTTAGATATGCCAGATTGGTGGCTGGCATCAGGGCCGCTCCGGCCCACTCGCCTTCGGCGAGGCGGTCGATCAAGCGCTGGAGACGGGCTGGGATCATGGCTTTCCTCGCTCAGAAACGCGCGTCGCTATGTCACCTCGGTAATTGCCCGCGCGCCGCCAACTCTTGCGGCAACAGAATCGCATGAAGCATCTCGTTGACCGGAACCGGCACCCCGACTTCGCGGGCCAGCCGCACCAATGCGCCATTCTGGCTCGCCAATTCAGACGGTCTTCCGGCAATGATGTCGCGCTGCAGCGACGCCGTGCCTTCGTAGGGCATGCTATCGATGAAGGCCATCATATTCGGTACCGAGTCATCAGGCATCGCAATCCCACGCGCATGGGCTACATCAACGACCTCTTGCAAGCACCGCTCGACCAGCGGGCGGGTCTCGGGTAATGACCGCCACACACCAATCGGGGCGCGCGTCGTGGCGCCAAATCCACTCCATGCGCAGATTAACATAAATTTTTGCCACATCGCGACATGAATATCGGCAGGTAGGTTGCCGCGAATGCCAGCGCGCTCAAACGCTGCCTTAATGCGCAATAGGCGCGGTGTTCGCCGGTTATCGAGTTCACCAAAGTCGATCGAGGTTGGGTTGACGCCGGCGTGAACGATCACCCCCGGCGCTTCGCGATAGGCAATGATTCGGCAAAGACCGGCCAAGGTGTGTTCACGACCGAGGACCTCGGCCAGTTCGTTTGGCGCATCAACGCCATTCAACAACGGCAGCACTGCTGTGTCAGGGCCGATCAGCGGGCGCATCATTTCAGCCACTTCACGCACCTGCCAGCCCTTGACCGCAACAATCACCAAATCAACTGGCCCCACCTCGTCCGGGTTATCGGTTGCCTTGACTGTGGGCAAAGTAAAATCGCCGGCAATGCTGCGCACGCGCAACCCGTGCTGCTGCATCGCTGCCAAATGCTCGCCGCGCGCAATGAACAACACCTCATACCCGGCCTGCGCCAAACGTCCACCGAAATAGCCGCCGACGCCGCCGACGCCCACAATCGCAATGCGCATTGGTTCAACAGTAGTCATAGTTCTCAGCTATTGCAATTCAACGATGAGCGACAACGTTCCCAGCCGCAATTCCTCGCCGTGCCGCACTGGCTGGGGTTGGCGCGGCAACAGTTTCCGCCCGCCAGCAAAACTGCCGTTCGTGCTATCAAGGTCTTCGTAATAGACCTGCCCCTGCTGGACGAAGAACCGTCCGTGCCGACGGCCTACACCGCGTTCAAAGCCGCCGTGTGGGGTGAGGTCGATATCAGGGTAGAAGTTGCTGACCGGATCAGCTCGCCCGATCAGCGCCTGCGCTGCCGCTGGCAAGAGGAGCACTGTGCCATCAGCAAGACGCAACCGCGCGCCAGCGAGTGAACTGCGCACTGGCGGCGTCGGAGGCGCTGCCGGTGCTGGTGGCGGTGTTGGGTATGAGGGTGACACTGCGGGAATCGCTGCCGGCGGCGGAGGAGCTGGTTGCATCGTCACCGGTTGCGGCGGCGGGTAGACCGGCTGCGGCGGCGCACCGGGGAAGGGGAGATCCGGCGCTGGCGCTGTGGTGACCGGCGGCGCCTGAAACAACGGCGCACCGCAATTGTCACAGAAGGCTTCACCCGGAATCACGCCTGATCCGCATTGCGGGCAACTGGTCGGGCCGGCGCTCACCGGCCCGCTGATCGTCGTGGCCGGTTTGGGCACAGACGCCGGTGTTGGCGCGCGAGCCGGTACCGGGATCAACTGTGCGCCGCATTGATCGCAAAAGCGAGCAGTATCAGGGTTAGATACTCCACACTGCGGGCAGAATGGCATGGCTCTTCTCCATCTTTCTCTATCTGCTGAGCGACTGTTTGCGAAATATGACTAATGTTGCGTCACCGAGGTTGCAGTCCTAAATGCATGCCATTCCGATAGCATTGCTGTACGCTCACTATAGCATAAGATGAACGATCGTGGTTTGATGCGCGCGCTCCCCTGTCACTGCGAGCCGCCACGGGTGGCAACGCAATCTCCTCCGACAGTGAGATCGGTCGCTCAAGGTATGATGTGCCAGCAAGCAGGAGATTGCTGCGAGTGCTCGGCGCTCTCACAATGACAAGCAGACCCACTCCTGCGCTACGACTGAAGGACCCACCGCTGCTTCAGCCCGCGTAGCGGGCTTCGTAACCGTAGCCCGGCCCTTTCTGGTCGGGAAACCAAAGGCTGGCTAGCAAACCCATGGCGATGCAATACCGGCCAGATCTCACGCTACGGACCAACACAACGCGCAAAACGGATGGCGTGCGGCAGTTTGACTGCCGCACGCCATCCAAGCTGCAGAGTGGAGCATCAATCGCGCCAGACCGCCTCCGCAACTGGCTGCTCCTCTGCTCCGACCCCAAAAATGAGCCGCACCCCGCGATCATAGGTGAAGTAACTATAAGCCCAATTCAACAGCACCAATGCCCGGTTGCGAAAGCCAACCAACGCCATCAGATGCACGAACAGCCAGCCAGCCCACGCCGGCCATCCGCTCAGCCTGATGCCAAAAGCGTCGAGCACGGCGGCGCTACGTCCGATGGTTGCCATCTGGCCTTTGTCAACGTAGCGAAAGGGCTGCATTGGCTGGCCGTTGATCTGCGCAACGATATTCCGTGCCGCCTGTTCGCCCATCTGAATCGCCACCGGTGCGACCATGGGATACGCAACACCGGGCCGGTAGCCTTCGAGATAAGCCATATCGCCAATCACAAACACCCGCTGATCATCCGGCAAGGTCAGTTCTGGCGTCACCACCACTCGCGCCCCGCGCCCCAGCGTCACGCCAAGCGCATCGGCCAGCGGCGCCCCTCGTACCCCCGCTGCCCACACTACGGTCTCGGCGTCTAACCGCGAACCATCGCGGAAATTGAGCCCGTGCGGATCGGCGTTGGCCACCGGTGCATTCAACCGCACTTCAACCCCCATCTGCTGCAAGCGTTGCAAAGCTGCCCACTGCAACGATTCAGGAAAAGAGGCAAGGATGTGGCCAGTTGCTTCGATCAACACCACCCGTGCCTGTTGCACATCGAGCATCGGGTAGTCGTGGCGAATCACGTGCCGGATCAGCTCGACAAACGCACCGGCCAACTCGACCCCGGTCGGCCCACCGCCAACCACGGCAAAGGTGAGCAACGCTGCGCGCCGGTTTGGATCGCTCTCGGCGGCGGCATACTCGCAGCACAAGAGCACGTGATTACGCAGCCGCTGCGCTTCATTGAGGTCTTTCATCCCCATCGTATACCGTGCAATTCGCTCGTTGCCGAAGAAGTTGGTCGTGCTGCCCGCAGCGAGGATGAGATAATCGTAGCTGACGGGGCCGGTATTGGTATGCACAAGATGCCGCGCGAAATCAACCCCGGTGACTTCGGCCAGCAAGAAACTGGCATTGCGGTAGCGGCGCAAGATGGCACGCACCGGATACGCGATCGACTCTGGTTCGAGACCGGCGGTAGCAACTTGATACAGCAACGGCCAGAAGCCATGGTAATTGGTGCGATTGATCAATAGCACATCAACCGGCGCTTTGGCGAGCATGCGCGCTGCAGCGAGGCCCCCAAAACCCGCACCGACGATCACAACGCGCGGGCGGGCTGTCGGGGCGAGAGACGTTGTTGATAGTGGCGAAGCCATTGCCCGCCTCCTTTCTAGTGAAATCATTCACAAAATAACACAACTGGCATTGGCCGTCAATCGGTCGTAGGGTGGAGAGAAGGGGGTGCTCCCTCTAAACGTAACGTAAGCGCCGAGCAAATGGATGTTGGCAGACAGAAGAGAAAACGAGCGACTCCACTCCTGCGCGCCCTGTGCGGGCAAAAACCCTAACCCACCACCACCCACCCGCGCCGGTCGCGCCGAGGTAAGGCAATGGCCGGCAGTGGATAGATGTCGTCGATCCAAATCAAGGTGACATAACGATCACAGGCGTGGAGTTCCCAAAATTGTGGATCATCAATCGCCAGATCAGCGGCGTAAACAGTGCGAAGTTCATTGATTACAGACAGCGTTATCTCCCGGCTGATCGTATGCGTCACCAGCGCCAACCCGGCCAACGGGCCACTAGCCCGCTTGAGCAACACAAGATCACCAGCCTTCACTTGCCCAAACGGCGCGCGCCGGTCGCGCCCAAACCGGCTTTCGATCCGCTTGCGTCCGGCAAGGATGCGGCCCAAGTATGGCTCGCGCAACATAGCAAGGTGAAGGGTAGCCGTGCTGCGCCCTTCGCGCCACGCTCGCAACCGCTCGTGCCAAGCCGGGTGCCCAATGGTGGCTGAGAGGATTGCTTGCCAGACTGTCGGAGGGATGTTCATGTTTGCAATCAGCGGGGACGGGGTGGGGGTGAGGGTACGAAATAGCCACACCACGACGTAGCCGAGCTGGGAAGCGGTTCCACGCGATGAGTGGCAGCATGCGCCTTCGTGGGGGATAGCTTCGCCTCGCGTCGCTCAGCTCGCAATGACAACCGAATCGCGGAACGCAGCAGCAACCCTTCCCCTCGCCCACTAGCGTGGGAGAGGGGGTAAGGGCGCTCCTCTCCTCCGGCGTAGGAGGGGTTAGAGGTGGGGGCAACCACATTACGACGTCACCGGGGTGGTCACCCGTCGATACGCCGGCAGCGCAGGCAGGCGCGGCGGACGGGCTGGTTGGGGTTGGGCAGCCAACTGAGTACCTTTACGCCACAAACGCAAATCGATCAACTCACCGGCTAGCTCGTGGGCAGCTTCAACCCCAATGGCAAACCCTTTCTCCGGCGTCGTCAGGTCGAGGGTCGCGATGCTGCTCACATCGGGCTGAATAAGGAGGTCGGGTGGATACTGCTGCAAACGCAGTTCGGTCGCCTCCGCCATAAGCAAACTCAACGCCCGTTGGGCGACAGCGAATTGCTTAGGCGCGAACATGAGGCGAGCGAACAGGTTATCGTTCTCTTCGGGTTGGAGTGAGAAGCCGGTGTTGGCATCGCGCAGATCGACTGCGATCACCCGCTGCGCCCCCATCTCGTAGGCGACATCAACCGGCAGATTGTTGAGAATGCCGCCATCGGCGAGCAGCATCTCGCCGTAAGGCACTGGCGGGAAGAGCGCCGGCAGCGCCGTTGTCGCCAGCAGCGCCGGTACTACCGGCCCCTCGCGCAACACCACCAGCTCGCCGCTGACTAGATCGGTGGCGACGACGGCGCAAGGAATGCGCAGATCGGCAAAGGTGCGATCACCGAGCAAGCGGCGTAGCATCTCTTCGCGCCGGCGCTGACCGATAATACCGGTGCCGGTCGGATCAGGCGTGGCAATGCGGCGCAGTGCGCTCTGGCGAAAGACCTCTTGTATCGCGGGTAAGTCAAACCCAGCGGCGTAGAGCACTGCCACCGCTCCACCGGCTGACGTACCAACAATCAGGTCAATCGGTATGTCTAGCTCTTGTAGCACCTGCAAGACGCCGATGTGAGCAGCCCCCTTCCCACCGCCGCCGCTGAGCGCCAAACCCAGCCGCCGTTCCTCCGGCGGCGCGGCGGGCCGTTGCAATCGAGCGCGGATTCGGTTGAGCCATCTAATGTTGTTGTTCATATCATTAATTATACAATGCCGGGAACGGTTTGTGATCCCGTAGCGACGCTCAGCCGTGCGTCTCCATCAATACCGCCCCCGCATTGCCTGAATCAACCATCCGCCAATTCACGCACAACCACAGATCACGCGGTTCCCGCCAGCGCATTCGGCATGCTATCCGAGGGTGGCATTGGGTGGGGAGACGCACAGCCGTGCGTTGTGACGGGGATGACGACCGGTTGAACGTTCGTCACTGCCTCCTTGCCACTCGCCGGCCACCGGCGCACCCCGATATGCAATCGGGGGCAGAGGGGGAGGCGCACAGCCCCGCGTCTCTACAGGGATGACGACTGGTTGAACGTTCGGCTGGGCGTCGTTACGGGGATGACGATGCGACGGCATCCCTGTATAGGGCATGCCGTTGGTCAGCGCAGGGGATGGCAACAACCATCCCCGCGCGGTTACGGTTCAATCGGGATATTGCGCTGGCGGGCAATCTCACGCAGGGCGCGGGTGAGGCTTTCGAGCTGGCGTAACAGCAAGCTGACCTTGAACGCCGCTCCTTCGTCGCGTTCGATCCACTTCAGCAGGTCGCCGTCATGCACGGCGCGAGCGAGGCGGTCGCTCTCGTCAACCATTTGGTCGAGCGAACGGATGCGGAAAACACGGGATTTGTTCTTGGGTTGATTCTCAACCGTCTCTTCCACCACCGTCAAATACTCGCCGTCCGCCGCACCCTCCTCGTCTTCCCACACGTCATCGTGTTCAGGCAGATCAACCACTGCCACCGGCGTGTGGCTGAGCGGGCCGCCGCTGCTAACGTCCGGGGTAGCTTTGGTACGCAGCTCGGCGCCTTGTTCGAGCGCCTGCAAGGCGACGTCGAGGGTCAGGTTGGGGTTGGCGGCGAAGTAGGTCGTGAGCCGGCTCAGTTCTGCTGCCGACATACCCTCTTCGACCGCGAAGCGAGCTAGATCGATCTGGGTCTTAGGGTTGGTAATGCGACGCAAGTGCTGGGCTTGGGTCACGTTCAACTCGCCGCGCCGGATCATCTGCTGCACTTCTTCCGGCAGTTCGAGCAGGCCGAGGTAGCGGCGCACTGTGCGCGCGCCGAGACCGACCGCTTGCCCGACCGCTTCGTCAAGCTCGTTGTCGGGTAGTTTGCCGCGCGTGGCGATGATGTGCTCACGCAGCCGGGCGAAGGCGCGGGCTTGCTCGAGATCGTTGAGGTCTTGGCGCTGCACATTTTCGATCAACTGGCGCAGCAGCAGGTCAGGGTCATCACTATCGAGCACGATGCAAGGCACCTTGCTCAACCCAAGTTGGATCGCCGCTGCTCGCCGCCTCCCGCCGTAGACCACCCGGTACCGCCCACCTCCCGCTGGCGTCACCCCAATCGGCTGTAACAAACCGTATTCCGCAATCGTCGCCGCCAACCCAGCCACATCCCCCGGCTCCTCGCGCACCCCCGCCGGGTCAACGTCTAGTTGGCGCGGATCGAGATAAAGCAATTGCATCGCGGGTTCCCCCTTGACAACGCAATGACCGGTCAGCGCCGGTCATCGCGACTGCTATCCGAACAAGTGTGTCAAGTATAGCAGGCTTGGGCCATGCTGGCAACTTGTCTGCTGGCTTGTCCTTTTTGCGCCTTTACGTTACAATCTTCGCGCCTTTGCACTTTTCCTCTCTGAGGTATCTATGTTTGATCTCACCGGACGCACTGCGATTGTCACCGGCGCGGGACGCGGAATTGGCCGCGCCATCGCCGTCGCCCTCGCCGAACACGGCGCGTCCGTTGCCCTCCTCGACCGCGAGGCAACGCTAGTCGCCGAAGTGGCGGCGCAGCTTGGCCCCGCCGCATTGAGCGCCGCAGTTGATGTAGCTGATGCCGCCGCAGTGACGGCGGTGATCGGCGATGTGCTCGCGCAGTGGGGCAGGGTGGATATTCTGGTCAACAACGCCGCAATCATCAGCTCGGCGCCGTTCCTCGAACTAGCTCCTGCCGAATGGGAACGGACGCTGGCGGTCAATCTGAGCGCGATCTATCACACGTGCCGCACCGTCGTGCCGGCGATGATCGCCAATCGGTATGGCCGCTTGATCACCATCGCGTCGGTAGCTGGCAAGCGCGGTGGCGGCATTCTCGGCAGCGCCGCCTACAGCGCGGCCAAAGCCGGCGCGATCGGCTTGACCAAGGCCCTTGCCCGCGAACTGGCTCCACATGGCATCACCGCCAACGCCATCTGCCCCGGCCCGGTCGAGACGCCGTTGCTTGGCGCGATGACGCTGGCGCAGCGCGAGCGGGTGCAGGCACTCATTCCGCTGGGCCGCTTTGCCCAACCGGTCGAAGTGGCGGCAGCAGCGGTCTTCCTCGCTTCAGCAGAAGCTGCCTTCATCACCGGCGAGACACTCGATGTCGATGGCGGGATCACAATGGATTGAGGCAAAAGCGGGATTACAGCGCGTTTGTCAAGATATGGTACGATGACAGCGCTATCGGAAGCAACGACGCGATCGAGGACGCTATGCACGAACCGTTTATCTCAACGCTGTCGCTGGGACAAGTTCGCCAACTTCAACGCTTCTTTTTGATAGTGTCCGGAATCGTGGGAGTGGTTGCTATGATCGCCACGATTTCCGCGCTTATCTGGCAAACCGCTACCCTAATTGCGCTGATGATCCTCGATTGGATGTTGGTCGTCGGTCTGTTGCAGGCATGGGCGCAGGCGCGCAGCGGGCAAGTGCGCGTTTCGTTGATGACGTCATTTATCGCGCTGATATTGTACAGTCTAGCTGGTGCAGTGATCTTGCCAAACATCGCCAGTTTAATGGCGTTTGGACCGGTGATTGCAATTGTTGCCATGTTGCCGTTCCTCAGTGGCCAGATCCTCCGCCGCTTGCTCATCATTGCGTGGATTGGAGTCTTCGTTACACTCATCCTTGGTTCGCAGCTACGCCTCTTTCCACCTGTTCCTGATGTGTTGGAAATACCGTTTCAGTTTGCCGGGGTGTTGGGGATTAGCGCAATTTTACTCTTGCAACTGTGGCTATTTCACGAGCGGTTGATCGGCGTGATCACGCAGTTACGGCAAGTGAATGAAGATTTGCAGCGCGAACGGGCCAGTTTGCAAGAGCGGGTTGCGGAACGCACGGCGGAATTGCAACAGGTGTTGGCTGAAGTTGAGTGGCAAATGACTGAACAGAGCCGATTGCTGGCCGAGAATGAACGGCAGCGCGAGTTGATCCGTGGCCTGAGTATGCCGGTTTTGCCAGTAGGCCGCGCGACGCTGGTAATGCCCTTGGTGGGAGAGCTGGATGATGATCGGATCCGGCTAGCACAGTCAACTGCGTTGCAAGCGATCGATCAGACTGGCGCGCGCCATCTGGTGCTTGATATTACCGGCATGCCGTTTGTCGATACGACGGTTGCTGCCGGTCTCATTAAGCTAGTGCAAGCCGCCCGCTTGCTTGGCGCCGAGGTAACATTAGTCGGGGTACGGCCGGAAGTGGCGCAGACGATGGTTGCGCTTGGCGTCGATCTGGCTGATGTGGCAACGGCAGCCGATCTAGCCTCGGCGCTGCGCCGCGAGCAGGTGGAAGTGTAACCGCAAAGGCGTAAAGCGTTTGAACCGCAAAGGCGCACAGACGCAAAGCGTTTGAACTGCACAGACGCAAAGGTGCAAAGGTTGTCAAGGATAGCTACCAGCACGCTGATGCCCCACCTACCAAAATCCTTCGCGCCTGTGCGTTTACCCCCTTCGCACCCTTCACGTTACCGGAACGAGCGGTTCTGCCGCCGGCGTTGGCGCTCGGCGAGCCAGCGGTCAAACGCTTGCGACAGTTCGCGCCAGTTGAAAATTTTGACGTCGGGCGCGACCTTGTTGCGCTGGATAATGACCCACGACCACAGGACGGCTTGCCCAATAAAGACAAAAATAACGATCCCGACCATAATCCAGAAATCCATCGTTCGCCTCCTGTCTATGGATGTACGCTTTTGACATATCATACTGCGATTATACGCTGAATGCAACAGCAGAAGCTGCTCACCGGCTTTGCCCAGCAATGTCTCTCTACCCATGATACCGCGCCAACCAGTGTTTGGCTAGCGTTTGCCTTGTCGTATGCCTTCCTTCGCTGCTATAATCAAGCTTGGATGCGATATGATACGGGCACAGCATCGCTGTGCCCTGATATTTAGTTCGGCCAAACCCTGTGTTATTGGTAACACCCCGCTGTTGCCACGGTGATGCGACCCATCATCTGATCGAAAGGGAAAGGATGAACGTGGTGCGTCTTGTCGTGCTTGTCCTGATAGCCGTATTTATAGTTGGTTGCGCTGCTCCGTCAGCCCCAACGCCGACCCCGCCGCCAACGGCTACGCCGTCGCCGGTACCCTCACCAACCCCCTCGCCTACAACGACCCCTGTCCCAACTCCAACCGCTGCTGCGGCGCCGGCGGGCAGTGCGATTCCGGCGGCAATTCGCCAAACGGCTACTATCGATACCTATCGAATGCAGTTGGTTTTGCGCGGCAGCGGGTTAGTTGGCGGGTTCAATCTGGGTAATGCGACAACCGAACTGCTAGGGCTTGATGCGCAATTTGCCGGTGCCGATGTCTCGTTTACGTTGCGTGGCTTTCTGGCGGCGTTTCTCGGCGCTGACGTGACCCGCGGCTTGCAGGCAATGACGGTGGGAGGGGTAAGTTATGCCCGCGGCCCGCTAACTTTTCTCGGTGCGCCTGATGATGTCTGGTATCGGTTAGCCCCCGAACAGAGCGCGATTGCCACGCCGCCAGCGCAGGTCGATACTACATTGAGCGCAGTAGGCAACGCCGGCGCCGATTTCAGTCGCTTTACCGCTGGTGCGACCGCTGAACGTAACGGCGTTCGTTGCCAAGAGTATCGCGGTGATCGCGACGCAACGACAGCCCTTTTCGCCAGTCTTAATGCCGTCGGTCTCCCTACGCAGTTGCCTGAAAGTGCAATTACTGACGCGGCAGCGCAGGTTTGGGTGTGCGATGATGGGTATCTGCACCAACTTACCATTACCTTCACCGGCACGGCGACCGATCCGCAAGGTCAAGCGCAACCCTTCTCATTCGCGCTCGATGTGCAACTCAGCGAGATCAATGGGTCGATCCGGCTTATGCCTCCGGCCGATTTCCGTGATTTGCCGGCGCCGGGGAATGGGACGCCTAGACCGTGAGTGATTTAGGCTGCGCTGTGGGAGGGGTGCTCGCGCTCCTCATATTGGGGCGCGGGCTGCGGGCGGGCCGCCCGTGCTTCCAATAGCATGCAACGATCTATGCTGCTCAGACGTACTGTTATGCGGGAAGAATAGTAGTGTGCGGGATCTTTGCGTCTGCTGCGGGCAAAGGAGTATGCCCATGAGTAGGAGAACTCGCTGGTTGGTTGGGCTAGCGCTAGCCCTGTTGCTGCTTACGCCGGTATTGGCCCAAGGTCGGCTGGTGCTGGTCGACCCGGCTGGCCGGCTGAACGAATCGGCGGTGCAAGCCGCTGCCGGCCCCCTGATCCGGCGCGGTGCGCAGGTGGCGGTGTATGTGGTTGATAACGGTGGCGAGGCTGATTTTAATCGCCGCTTGATCGCCGATGGCCTTGGCCGTAGCGATGGTTCGGTGCGCTCGAATTTGATCGCGATCTATGTTGCGGTCAATGATCGCTACAGCGCGATCGTTTTCGGTGATGATTGGAATGCGGCGCTGGCAGTAAATGACAACTATGAGACGATCCGTTCCACCCAGCTTAACCCCGGTCTGGCCGCCGGTGATTTTACCCGCGGCGTGACCAGCGCTTTGACAGCGATTGAAACAGCGATTGTAAATCCGCCCCGGCCCGGCGGCGGTTTGACGATCAATACCGATTTGACTCCAGTGGTAATCGGCGGGTTGGGCTTGGCTGGCGCGGCTGCGGCTGGGGCGGGCGCGTACCAATTGCGCCGTCGCCGGCAGACGCGGCAGGCTGCTGAGAAGCGCCTGCGCGATGCTCGCGAACAGGCGGGAGGATGGGTAGTGCAGCTCGGCCAGCGGTTTGCTGACGCCGCAGAAAAGGCTAAATACGACCGCGTTTCGTACCCGCCAGCGGCAGTGGCCGAGTTGCTCCAAATGCAAGAAGCGGCGCGCAACGCCTTTACTGCTCTGAAGGTCACTTTTGACGAGATCGGCGAGCAACTGAACCGTGAAGCGAAGCCGTCGCTGGAAGCGTTAGCTGCGGCGGCTACGGCCTATGAACAATTGCAGGAAAAGGCGGCTACGGTTGCTGAACGATTACACGCGCTTGAGCAGCGCCGCGCCGAACTCGATGCGCTGGCGCGTCAAGCGCAGGAGGATGTCGATCAGGCAAAAAAAGTCCTGACCGGCGTCGCTGAACGGCTGCCGCAGTTTGGCAATGAGCTGGCCGATCATGCCGGAGTGTTAGCCCCAGCGCAGCGCGAGCTGGAGCGCGCCGTCGCGGTGCTAGCGCAGCTCGAGGCGGCGGCGGCGAGTACGGCGGCGCGAGCGGCGTCGGTCATAGGGCAGACGTTGATCAATATTCTGGATCGTTACGCCAAGGCGCGCGCGGCTATTGCGCAGGGTCGCCGCACCGCCGAGGCGTTGGCTGCCGAAGGTTATCGCATGGATGCCTGCCATGCCGCGCTGGATGCGGCCCGCGCAGCGCTTGACCGGTTGGCCGCCGCGTTGCAGCAAGGTGATTTGGAAACGGCGGAAGCGGCAATCATGGAAGCGGAAGCGGCGTTGGAGCGCGCCCGTCAAGAAGGGTTCGATCTGCCTGCGATCCGCGCCGAGAACGAGCGGCGGATCGCGGCGCTAGCTGAGCGTGGCCCGCAGATTGCCGATCTGATTGCCCAAGGGCGCGAGGCGTTCGATCTGGTTGATGAGTTTGCCGAGAGTACGTGGGCAGATATTTGCGGCAACGGCAGCGAGGCCGAGGCGGCGGCTGAGCGAGCGTTTGAGCATTGGGAAGCAGCTAAAGCTGCGAACACCATGGAAACGCAAGAGTTTTTGGCCGCGCGCTCGTACCTCGATGCCGCCGAGCAGGAGCTTGATCACGTCGAGCGGCTGATCGGCGCGATTACCGACCGCTTACGCGCACTGGAGCATGCCCGTGCTATTGCCCGCGATCTCTTGGCTGAAGCTGATCGGTCGATCAACGCTGGCCGTTCGTTTGTGGCCGCTCACGATGCCGATGTTAGCCCGCAGGCCGACACCTTGCTGGCACGCGCGGCCACCCTCTTGCAAGCAGCCCAAGCCGAAGCCGCCAAACCTAACCCCGATTGGCTGCGGCTGGTGCAAGATGCGCAAGAGGCTGACCGGCTGGCCGATCAGGCGCTAGCTGGCGCGCGTGATGAAGCCGAACAGACTGCCCGCTTGCGCGAACGCGCCCAGCAGGCACAGCAGTTAGCAACCGCCGAAGTGCAAAAGTTGGTGCATTACGCCTCGGTGCATGACGCTGATCTAGCCCCGGCGACTATCCAGCAGATCGAGCAGGTGCGGCAGCAGGTACAGCAGACATTTGCCTTGATGCGCCAAGCCGAGGAACGCGAGGATGCCGCCCGCCGGCAGGTGCTGACCGAGACGATTGAACGCTATCAAGTCATCTTGCAAATGGCGATGGCAGCCTATCAAGCCGCGTATGCCGATGTGCAACGGCTGGAAGCGTTGCGTGCCCAACTTAATCAAGCGTTGCAGCAGGCCCGTGATCGGTTGGATCGGATTGAACGGCTGCGTACAGCGTCGCTCTTGGGTTGGCCGGCTTCGGTAAGCGGCAAATATACCGCGTTACAGCAGCGGTTTAATCACATCCGGTTGCCAATCAACGGTGAACAGGCCCTAAACGCAGCATTGGCTGAGGCAAAGGCAATTATTACCGCAGCGGATGAACTGCTCCTGACGTTGCAACCATCATTGTCATCGCGGACTGCCACCGATAGTGTCGCTTCGACAATCGGGCGAGCTGCCGGCGGTTGGGGGTACAGCCGGAGTTGGAGCAGCTCATCACGGCGCAGCTCTTGGGGCAGCTCCTCGTCGAGCAGCAGTGGCTGGAGTAGCCGCGGCGGCGGTGGCGGTTCGTTCGGTCGCGGCGGCGGTGGCGGCTCATTTGGCAGGCGCGGTGGCGGCGGCGGCTGGTAATTCTAACCGCTCCGGTGCTGCTTCCGCCAGCGTTTGCCACGGCATGAGATAGTCGTCATTCACTTCCGGTTGCGGCGCCGCCAGCAACCGGCGGGGGCCGTAGCGGAAGAAGAGGCCGTGTGCCGCGCACCGGAGGTACGTGCCCTCGGAGGTGAGTGGCTGGCCGCAGCGGGGGCAGGTGAGGTTGGTGTGCATGATCTCCTCCTTCAAAATCACACGCCGCTTGACCCTTTTGGGTCAGCGGCGTTGCATTCCTCGGCCTCTTTACCGGTAGATAATCTCTCCTTAGTTATTGTACAATATGGACGTTACACTGTACAGTCGTTTTATGCGGTGATAGCACCGGATGCAGATGGCTCAACTGGGTTGATGGTGCCATGCGGGCGGCGCAGTTGGTGATTGAGCGGGGCGATTATGGCTAAACATCCCCTAGCAATGGCGCTGGCGAAAGTGATTATTGCGGCGGCGTGGGCCGATGGCGAGTTGACGCTAGATGAGATCAACGATTTGAAGCGGTTGTTGGCCGAGTTGGGCCAAACCAGCGGCAATCTCGCATTAACCGCCGAAGAGTGGGCTGAGCTGGAAATTTATCTCCATTCACCGGTGGAGGCTGCCGAACGGGCGCGGTTGATCGCCGATCTGCGTGATCTGATTGCAACGCCGACTGAGCGCCAGATTGCAATCAGTGCCATCGATCGCTTGCTTGCCGCCGATCGGGTGTTAACGCCAGCCGAGCGCGCGGTTGCCCAAGAAATTCATGCCGCGCTCGATCACGATAACCATAGCCTGCTCCACCAATTGGGCCGCGCCTTCCGCTTGGCGCTTGGCATTCGCGCTCGTGGTCCCAATCGCGAAGATCTGTTGCAAGAGTTTTTGCGCAACCGGATTTATTACGCATTGAACATGCGTCTTGGCATCCATATTGACGAACTGGGTGTTGATCAGCGCGAGGTCTACGCGCTGGCTTTAGCCGGTGGCCTATTAGCCCACGTCGCGCGTGCCGATAAGGAGGTGACCCCGGCTGAGCATGATAAGATTGTAGCGATTCTCGAAGAATGGTGGCATCTCGACCATGCCCGCGCCACACTTGTGGCCGAGGTGGCCTTGGCTGAGAGTGCGGCCAGCCTTGATTTCTTCCGTCTCGCCAAAGAGTTTGCCGAGTCAACCTCGGTCGAGCAGCGCGAACGATTTCTTGATGCGCTGTTTGCGGTGGCTCTCGCTGACGGCGAACTGTCTGGCGCTGAAAGCGCCGAGATTAGCCGGATCACTGCCGCTATTAACCTGCCTCATGATCGCTTTGTGGCGGCGCGGATGCGTTTGCCGCGCCAACCCGGAAAACGCTTATGATGGTGACCCTCTTTGCGCCGCTTGACATGCATCTGCATCTGCGCGAAGGCGCGATGTTGCGCCTTGTCGCGCCTTTTTCCGCCACCCAATTCGCCGGCGCTGTGATTATGCCAAACCTGATCCCGCCGGTGGATAACGCCGAGCGGTTGGCGCGCTATCGAGCCGAGATTCTGGCTGCGACGGAACCCTACCCGTTTCTGCCGCTGATGACGCTCTTTTTCCGCCCGTATGATGCGGCGACGTTGCGGTCGCTGCGTGATCAGATCTTTGCGATTAAGCTCTACCCCGCAGGTGTGACCACCAACAGCGCTGGCGGGGTGAGCGATCTGGCCGCGATTGAGCCAACGCTAGCGCTGATGGAAGAACTAGGTATTCCGCTGCTAGTGCATGGCGAGAGCCACGGCTTTGTGCTTGATCGCGAAGCCGAGTTTTTGCCTGTCTACGAGCGGTGGGCGCGCGCGTTTCCGCGCCTGCGGATTGTGATGGAGCATATTACCACTGCCGCCGCGCTCGATCTGCTCGACCGCTATCCCAATCTGTTTGCGACGGTGACACTGCATCACCTAATGATTACACTCGATGATGTAGCTGGTGAGTTGTTGCAGCCGCACCTCTTCTGTAAGCCGATTGCAAAGCGTCCGGCGGATCGCGATGCGCTGCTGGCGGCGGCGTTGGCTGGCTATCCCAAGCTGATGTTGGGCAGTGACTCCGCTCCGCACCCGATTGATCGCAAAGAAGCCGCCTTCTGCGCTGCCGGGGTCTTTTCGGCGCCGGTGCTGCTGCCGCTGCTGGTTGAGCTGTTTGAGCGCCACGATGCGCTCGATCGCTTGCCGGCGTTTGTCAGCGGCAATGCTTGCCGTATCCACGGTTTGACCCCGCCAGCGCGTATGGTGCGGCTGGTTGAAGAACCGTGGCAGGTGCCGGATCGTTATGGCAATGTCGTGCCGTTTGCTGCCGGCCAGACGTTGCGCTGGCGGGTGGTGAACGAGGAAGCCAAGGCGTAGAGGTGCAGAGGTTCTTAACGCAAAAGACGCGAAGAACGCAAATGGGTTTGCGGGAATGTCATAAGACGAGTTGTCTCGCTCGCCCGATACCGCTTCGCGCTTTTACGTCTATCAAACCTTGGCGATCCTGTGCGTGCTTTACGCCTTTGCGGTTACATGCGCTGCGCCTTACGTAATCGCCTTGCCCGCCAACCCGCCGCCCCACACGTCGGGAGGCGGCGGCGGCATAAACAGATCGGTCACATCAATTGCTCGCCGCAACCGGCCAAAGGTGGTAGCGATGAAGGTGATCCGGCGCAAGCGCGCTGCCAGCACCGGTCGCTCCAGCTCGCACAGCGGCCCAAGATCGATCCGGTAGTAGCGTTCGCTAGCGCGGGGATGGTTAGGTTCGTCAGGCAAGAGATCACGACGCTGCACGATGTGATAGCGCAGCACGGCAGCGTAACGCTGCACCCGCCATCGCTCAGCACCGAAGGATCCCGGTTGGTAGAAGGCGAGATAATCAGCGGCAAGACGGGGCGGGGCATAGCTCAGCGGTAGCCGGTACCACCCCGCGCTGCGGGCTAGTTCAAGGTCACGGGGACGCGGCACGATTACCACCAGTACCCGCGCGTCATTATCAGGTTCTAGCATAGCGATCTCCGGTTGAGTACATCGCGGAGGTAGCCTCCTCTAATGGAGGGGCGCTTTCTCCCTCTCCCGGCGGGAAGGGCTGACGGTGCTTACCCCCAACCTTCCCCCGTTGGAGTGAGAGGAAGATCTTCCATTGGTGAGCGCGTCGGTGTCATTGCGAGCCGCCGGAGGCGGCGAAGCAATCTCCCCAAAAGCGGAGGATATTCGTTAACGTTGAAGGGGGAAATGCTTTGGGCGCTTACGTGCCCTCGCAATGACAAACGCTGGCGCGATCCATGTCCTCCGTTCCATTAGTTTGGCTCGTTTCCGCCAGCCGATCCGTGGTACACTACAAACAGGCCCTCTATATATGAAACCGTCGCAACTTGCCAAACGTTATGCGCTTTTTTCGTCAATTTTTGCTCATCATAACCATCGTGTTCGCGTTGGCGGCCTGCGCAGCGCCGGCTCAGCCGACCGTGCGGGCAAGCATCGGTGCGATCGAGGCGGTCAATGCTGATAACAGTGAAGGGTTTGAGCGTGTCACGACGCCGCGACTGTTCGTGTTTCCTGCCGATCACGGCCCGCACCCGGCCTTCCAAACCGAATGGTGGTACTACACCGGCAACCTCACCGCCGACAATGGCCGGCGCTTTGGCTTTCAACTGACCTTCTTCCGCCGCGCGCTCAGCCCCAGTCCGCCGGCCCGCGAGTCGGCGTGGGCAGCGAGTGAAGTGTACATGGCCCATTTTGCCCTGAGCGACATCGATGGCGGCCAGTTTTACGCCTTCGAGCGGTTTAGTCGCGCTGCGGCGGGGTTGGCCGGCGCCAGCGGCGAACCGTTCCGTGTTTTTCTCAACGATTGGTCAGTGGAAGGCAGCGGCCCGGAAGGCATGACGATGCATCTGCGCGCTGCTCAAGATGATGTTGCCCTCGACTTGATCGCGGTCAATAGCCGACCGCCGGTACTCCAAGGCAATGCTGGCGTGAGCCAGAAGGGGTCGCAGATTGGCAATGCCTCGGCGTACTACTCACTCACTCGTATGGTTAGTGAGGGTACGATCCGCATTGGCGCGACGACGTATGCGGTGCGCGGCTTGACGTGGATGGATCGCGAGTGGGGTACCAGTGCGCTCGAAGAGGGGCTGACAGGATGGGATTGGTTTGCGTTGCAGCTTGAGAGTGGGCACGATCTGATGTATTACCAACTACGCGAAGCCGACGGCAGGCCGTCGCCGTTTGTTGGCGGTAGTCTCGTATTGCCCGACGATACCGTGATCATTCTCGAGCCCGGCGATGTCGAGCTGAGCGTGACCGATACGTGGCGTAGCCCGCGCAGCGGTGCGGTCTATCCTTCCGGTTGGCGCTTGCGCCTGCCGCGCTATGGGTTAGACCTCACTATCACGCCGGCAATACGCGATCAAGAATTGCCCGTGACTGTGGTCTATTGGGAAGGAGCGGTGACGGTGAGCGGCACGATGAGCGGGCGCGGCTATGTGGAATTGACCGGCTATGCTGACACGAAATGAGCCGGCGCTGCCGCCGATCACATTGATCAGCGGCTTCCTTGGCAGCGGCAAGACGACGCTGTTGCGCCGGCTGTTGGCTCGTGCCGATCGCCGAATCGGCGTGATCGTCAATGAGTTTGGTGTGATTGGGATTGACGGCGCGTTGTTGGCACAAAGTGGCGCTAGTCAGTTGATCGAATTGAGCGGCGGGTGTGTGTGTTGTGTGGCCGGCAGCGATCTGATCTTGGCGATCGAAACGCTCTCGAATAGCGGCCTGCTCGACGCCATTGCAATTGAAACGAGCGGTTTGGCCGAGCCGGGAGCGATTGTGCGCCAGCTCCGCGCTGTGGATATTTCGCTCGATGCGCTCGTGACGCTGGTGTCAGCCGCCGATTATGAGCAGGCGCTGGCTGCAACTCCCTTGGCGATGCGCCAGATTCAGGTTGCCGATCTGATCATACTGACCCATGGCGATCTGGTTGATGCACAGACGATGCATGGTGTCACCGGACAGATTCGCCAGCTTAACCGGCGCGCGCCGATTGTGCCAGCAAGCTATGGTGATGTCTCGCCTGATCTGATCTTCAGTCCGCGCAGCGATGGCCACCTGCCGGCTGAGTTGTCCCACCAGCATGCTGAATTTCACGCGCTAAGCTGGCAAGCCGATCTGCCGTTGCGCCGATCAACGTTCGAACAGGCCCTGCGCGATCTGGCGGTAAAGGGCCTTTTCCGCGCCAAAGGGATTGTCTACTGCACCGACTCGCCGTGGGCCGATGAAGTGCATCTGGTAGCCGGCAGGCTGCGCTTGAGCGCGCTACGGCTTGCGCAGCGGTCTATACCGCTCTGCCGACTAGTGCTGATCGGGCGTGAACAGGCGCTGGCTGAGGCTAGCGTTGCCCTCGACGCCTGCATTGATAGCGCCGAACGAATCGCACAGTGGCGCGCGCGTTGCACTGAAGGCGAATGAAGGGACGCTGGCAAAGACAGCTTGACCGGCTTGTTGTTCAGCGACAATCACGTCGCGGAGTCGTGGGAGATCATTGGTATAAGTGGCAATTGTATTGGCTGCATTAGCGCAGAGCCGTGCGTGCAGCTTTGCAATACGCTGGCCGAGGCCGCCGTCAAGTAGCCACCGTCCGGCGATGCGCTGCTGATCTAACGATCTCATATTGCGATCTTCCCGCCAAATGACTTCGGCGATCAGATGGATCAACCAGCCGGCCCGTCCAGCGTTCAGATCGGCAGCTAGATCAAGTGCGTCATCGCGTAATTGGCGAGCCAGAATTAGCCAGTTGAGCACGCCAGCCAATGTATGCCAAGCCGGATCATCCGGCGGCAGGCCGGCCAGTGTCAAATGTGCGATTTGCGTTACGTGCCAACCCGCAGCACGATCGCACACCCACTGCGCGGTTAGCGCCTGCAATTGCCAAGGTTGCCATTGACCATCAACAGCCCGCGCCGCCAGTTCGCGCCGGTAAGCGGCGACCATTCGGTGTTCCAAGCTGTGCAATAAGTAATGGCTGATGCCAAGACGCAGAAACATCCGCCACGATCGTCGCCCCAATGCGTGCGCCAATCGTCCGGTATACGCCGGCATTTCACCATCGAGGCACGCATCGCGTAGGGTTGCAGCCCAACTACCGCACAGCGTGGCGAGTGCCGCACGACAAAGAATGGGGGCCGGAAGCGGCCAGCGGGGAGCCAGCCAATATGGCCACAGCGTTAACAGCCGGTGCAATTCACCGTCAAGCGCTTGACGTGCTGGCATCTGCAATGAGAATGGCAGCCTGACGATCAGTCGGGTTAGCTTGATCTGAATCGTTTGCCAGCGCCTGCGTTCGGTTGGTGACAGCGATAGCATAATGTGGTTCAGGCAGCCTCTGAATAATCACCGCCGTTATATCATCGCTCTGTTCTAACTCACCGCGAAAATCGGCGACAGCGGCCCACATATGGTCGAGCGCTTGTTGGGGATCAGTGGCATCAATTTGGCGGATCAGATTCATCAACCGATCAAACCCAAACAGCTCGCGCTGAGCGTTACGGGTCTCGAAGAAGCCATCAGTCAACAAAAATACCTGATCTCCCAATTGGAGGTTGAGCGTGATCTCGGAATATTCAACGGTCGGTTGCACACCAAGCGGCAGGCTCGGGCAGCCGATCTCGTGAACCTGATCACCGCGCCGGAGATAGGGGAAGGGATGACCAGCGGTGGCAAAGATGAGCGTTGAGGTCGCCGGATCGAGGATGCCGAGAAATACAGTCACATATTGGGCCTGCAAGCCATCACGGCAGAGCATTTCATTCGTAGCGCGCAAGACGGCTGCCGGCGATTGGTAAGCAGCAATGTGTGAACGTAAGAGCGAGCGAACCATAACCATCATGAGTGCAGCCGGAACACTTTTGCCGGTAACATCAGCCACCACAATGGCCCAGCGCCCATCGGGCAGTTGCACAAAATCGTAAAAATCGCCGCTCGTTTCACGGGCCGCTTCTAGGCGAGCGACGATCCGAATGTCTCCGAGTGGTGGCGGCGGCGGTGGATAGAGGCGCTGCTGGATATGACGGGCCAGTTCTAATTCATAGCGGACCATCTGGTCTTGCATCAATTGCAGACGAGCTTGATTGAGCTGGCGCTGTGATGCAGAGAGTTGCCATTGATAAAAGGAGATAGCGACCCATACCAGAATAGTGTAAATCAAGATAGGAATAAAGAACCCAGTCGATTCTTCAAAAACGCCTCGCGGTGTGGGGTTGACGGTAAATATTATGACATAAACGGCAAAGATCACTATCAGATTACCGATTGTGATCAAGCCGGCGAACCGCCAACCCAACAATAATCCGGCGAGAATTACGAATAAGGGGGTCGTTTCGGCGAATATCGTTACACGAAGCAGATCGTGTTCGATCGCATTCGCCACCATGATCAACAAAATGCCGAGATTTGTCCAAAGAACCAACAAGACGGCGCCGATTCGTTCACGCTCATGGCGGATCAACCATTCTATCCATCCGTTGACTGCTAAGGATGTTACCACAATTGCATAGTACAACGGCCGGGAAAGGGGTGGAATCAGCATGATCAGCAGCGCGACAATCGTCAGCAGCACAACAAGATTGTTGAGCATCCGCAACATCGTGTGCAGGCGCAACTGCTCATTCTGGGCATCGATCTGCCCTAGCAATTCATTCACAACGTTGGCATCTCGCGGTTTCATAACGTGTTGCAAATGCTCAGCGTCTCACCTAATCGCTAACTCCACCCGCTGAGTGAAGTCGCTTGCTGATCGATATTCTCAAGCTGCTTGCGTTGCGCCGGATCAGCAAGCGCTTTGCGCAATCGATCCATTTCGGCAGGATCGGGCTGCAATCCAGCCTCTTTAGCTGCGGCATCCGGATCAGCGAGCAGCCGCTTGCGGAAAGTAGGATCAAGCACGGCTCTGCCGATCAGCCGTTCAAAATCAGGGCTCATGCGGACGTGGCCTCCTAGTCTTTTATGCGATACTGCCTGCAGTTTATCAATATACCATTTTTTAGTAAGCAGGCAAGAAAGCTGTGGATCGTCGCCGGTTGACAACGTTAGTGATTTGTATTATTATAATTAATAACGTTACTATGAACAAGAAAGGACTTCCCACTATATGCGATTGCGATACCGTATTGCTCTGCTTGCTCTTGTCCTGTTCATTGGTTGGTTGCCGGTACGTGTAGCTTCGCGGGAAAGTACGCCGCCGCAGTTGACAATTGTTGGTGGCACGCCGGTGGCGCCGGGCGAATATCCGTGGCTCGTTGCATTGTTGATCGCTGAGATTACCGATGAGGCGGCTGCGTTTTGCGGTGGTGCGTTGATTGATGATGGAGGTGCGTTTACTACAACTCAGTGGGTGTTAACCGCATCCCATTGTCTGGTAGATAGCGATGGGAATATTGCTGACCCAGCCTCGATCCAAGTGCTGGTTGGTCAGCAAGACCTGTCGCAAGCGACTGCTGCCCAACGCTATGATGTTGCTGAAGTGATTGTTCATCCGTTCTACGTACAAGACAGCGTACTCTACAACGATGTGGCGCTCTTGCATTTGGCTAATCCGGTGAATGGCATCTCGCCGATCCGGATTGCTACGCCGGCGGACGCAGTACGGTTTGCTCCGGGGGAGACGGCTTACATTGCTGGGTGGGGCAACCGGTTACCTCAAACCGGCTTTGACTTCCCCAATGTCGCTCATAAGGCGCAAGTGCCGATTGTTGATCTGGCAACGTGCAATGAGCGGTATGATGATGCGCTGAGTTCAATGCACCTCTGCGCTGGCCAGTATCCCGCTGGTGGTGTTGATACGTGTCAAGGCGACAGCGGTGGGCCGTTGATGGTATCGGATGGGAGTGGTGGTTTCTTGCATGCCGGTATTGTTAGCTTCGGTATCGGCTGTAGTTGGCCGCACTTTCCCGGCGTGTATGCACGTACTGCCTTCTTCGCCGACTGGATTACTGCGCAGATAAGCGGTGCCGCCCATGTCGATATCTGGCAATCGCCACTGTCTGATGATCCGGAAATGCCTCTTCATATCTCGACTGCGGCTCCAAATACACCCTTTACATATCTCGTGCAGGTTGCGAATAGTGGTAGATTGCCGCTGACGAGTGTGGTTGCTACCGTCACTGTGCCGACTGGAGCGACACTGGTAAGTGGTAGTATCAGTGATGACGGCGTCTACAATAGTAGTACAAACACCGTTACGTGGTCGCTTGGCGCTCTGGACGCCGGTGAAGTGCGGGGACTTACTTATGAAGTACAGGCTGTGGCAAGCGTGACTGCTGGAGCGGTGAACGTTGTAGCCGGTAGCACTAGTGGGCCCGTTACAAGTTCTGGTCGCGATCCTGTAACCACGGTTATCAATCAGCCACGCCTCTTCGTCGCTGCGTTCGCCCCAATGTTTGTCGAAGTAGGTTCTGATTATTCGATGCTGTTCACTATTATTAATTTTGGGCAAGGCCCAGCAGCAGGAGTAAGCAACCTGAACTTCGTCGTTGATTTGCCGACGGGGGTAACGCCGGTGGCAATCAGTGACGGCGGTACGCAAACTGGGAGTCAGGTGATCTGGCCGGTAGCCGAAATTTCTGGGGGCGATAACATTTATGAAGCGTTGAGCTTCGCTTCTGGCAACATCGGTGATGTGCTGCGTATTACGAATTATGGGGCATACCTTGGTACGACACCGCAGCGGTATGGTACGGGGGTGCAGGTCATCACCGGGCCGGCAGTGCGGTATTTGCCGATTATTAGTCGTTAGTCGTGCCTGTCGGGACGCAGCAGTGCTGCTCGGCAGATGGGAGGCCGGCGTGCCCGGGTACCCCCACCCCCGGCCCCACCCCTACACGGGGGGAGGGGAGTATTCTCTCCTCCCCTCGTGGGAGAGGGGGCTAGGGGGGTGAGGGAAGCGAGGAGATGATCCCCCCACTCCCACACGGGGGGATTTCTCCTATGCAGGCGGAATGTATCTCGCCCCTCGCAATCCGCTCAGCGCGGTAGATGTGCTACGCCCGTCCTTCCCCTGCTGTCCCCTGCAGGTGGGAGGCCAGCGCTGCTGGGGACAGCGGTACGCGATACACACTCTCTCGCCCCTGCGGGGAGAATGGGAGTGCTGCACCTATACATGAAACCGTGATGGAAACAGATTGGTTAGTGGCACATATTATAGTAGTGACAAGGGGTATCGATCTCACGCCAGCGTGGAGATCGCGACCATGCCCCAATGCACCGGCCGGATCCATTCATCGATCTCACGCCAGCGTGGAGATTGCTACATGCGACCCTATCTTTCTCTCGTGCTGTGCTTGCTTATTGCTACCTTGGTCGGTTCGCCGGTGTTTGCCCAAGGCCGATTACAGATCCACGACCCGCTTAATCAGCTTCGTCAACCAGCGTTGATCCAACAAGCCGCCGCGCCGTTGATCGAGCGCG